>JAFUKS010000276.1 GCA_017473445.1 Lachnospiraceae bacterium | reverse complement strand
TGACTTTGGCCGGATTGTCTGTAAGTGGAAATATTATGATGCCTATTATGAAAAGTGAAAAGCAGAAGAAGCGGATTGTAGAGGACAAAAAGGCCAGAAGGAATTTGCAGATTGCTGCCCAAAAGGGGGATACCAACGCCATGGACACCCTGCTCTTTCATGAGATGGATCAGTACAATGTAGTCATCGATAAATTACAGTACCAGGATGTATATAGTCTGGTGGATACCTATTTCATGCCCTATGGGGCAGAGTGTGATCAGTATTCAGTGTTGGGCGAAATTGTTGCTATGCGTAAAACCGCTAACCGTATCACCGGTGAAGAAATTTATGTACTGACAATTTCTTGTAATGAATTGACTTTTGACGTTTGTATCAATATAATAGATTTGTTTGGAGAGCCGGAGGTGGGCCGCCGCTTCAAGGGGGTGGTCTGGCTTCAGGGTATGATTAACGATCCTCCAAATGAATAATAGAAGTCTCTGTAGCTCAGTAGGATAGAGCGTTCGCCTCCTAAGCGAAAGGCCGCTGGTTCGACTCCAGTCAGGGACGTGAGAAAGCATTGAGAATCTTTGATTTTCAGTGCTTTTTTTCAAATATGCACGATATCTCTTTTATCGTGTACTAAAGACAGATATATTTTTGGAAAGGAATAAGCTATAATCAACATATCATAGAAGAATAGACAGCTGAGAGACGGAGGTGAAGATATGGGAAATAAAAGAATCAGGGTGAAACCCGGAAAGACACAATCAAAAATGGGTTTTATAGTAGGACTTGTATTTGTATTGATAGGGTTCGTTGTGGTAATTCCAATTTTTGGCCCCTTTGGTATCCTTTGGACATTTGTTGCAGCATTCATTGCTTTTTCCAATTACAAAAATGGTTTCACAGAGGAAGGTATGGCCACCCATGAAATTGTAATTGATGAGGAAAGTGATCTGACAGTATCCGGTAGTAAGGCAGTGGAAAATGATATAGAGGCAAAGCTGTTAAAATTGGAATCTCTTTATAATCAGGGCCTCATTAATCATGAAGAATATGAGGCTAAGAGAAAAGAGTTTTTAGAGGAGTTTTAGAAATCACCAAAATAACGAAAGCAGGAGTGGGGAAAGATGAACAGCACTTTACAAACAAGATGTGAGAGCTTTATTCAAAATAAAGAAGTGATTAAGAAGACATTGAGCTGGGAAAGTACATATATTTATCCTATCAGTGCGGCAATTTTTACCGAGAAGGGGCAGCAGGCGGATGTAGAAAGATTACGTCAGTGTCGCGATTTATTAAAAGGGCAGACTGGTATTTTTTCCAGTTTTCGTGGTACGGTGAGGGTACCTGCCATTTCCATGTTGGCAGTGGATAATAATCCTCAGTATAAATTACAGAATGCTTTGAAAGCTTACGATATCTTAAAGGGATATTTTTTCAGTTCCAATTACTTGGTGCTGTCCGCTATGGTAATTGCGGATATGGTAGAACCGGAGCGGTATGAAGAAATTGCGGACCGTACCAGGACCTTGTATAACCGGATGAAGGTAGAGCATCCTTTTTTGACCTCCAGTGAGGATAGTGCGTTTGCGGCTTTGATGGCATTGTCTCCTTTATCCGATGATCAATTGGTACAGGATATGGAGCGTTGTTATGATTTACTGAAGGGTCAGTTTTTCTCAGGTAACGCTATTCAGTCCTTAAGCCATGTGCTAGCACTGGGCGAAGGTAGTGCTGAAGAAAAGTGCCACAAGACCATGACCTTGTTCCAGACATTGAAAAACAAAGGATATAAGTATGGTACCAGCTATGAACTGGCTACTTTGGGTGTATTGGCACTGCTTCCGGAAAATCCGGAGGTATTGGCAGAGAAAATGATACAGGTTGACCAATACTTATCCCATCAGAAGGATTTTGGTATCTTTGGTGTAGGAAAAAGACAGAGGCTGATGTACGCAGGTATTTTGGTGGCAGGAGAATATGCGGATCAAATGGACCAGCTTAGTTTGAATTCTGCAGCAATCAGCAGCACCATTTCTCTGGTCATTGCACAGCAGGTAGCTATATGTAGCGCCGTTGCTGCATCCTCTGCGGCAGCTGCTTCCAGTAGCTCCTCATAATAAAAGGGCTGCTAAAGTGTCGGATAGTGAAAACAAAATTTTATGAAGGATGAAAGGAGCATAAATTATGGCAAAGCTCGAAAGATATATCAATGATGATTTTGATACTGTGGTACAAACAATTACCAATGGCATTTTAAATACCAGTATGTCAGCCAGTCTGGAGGATAGCAGTGATTTTCATAGCGGTAACTGCCGGTGCAGTGTGCGGGTATTTGAGAGATACAGTTATATGGGTGGAAACCGTCTGAGCATGAGTGTGACCCTATTCCAGGGGGAGGACGGACAGGTGCAGATGTCGGCCATTACAGCCGGCGGTAGTCAGGCCATGTTTTTCAAGGTAAACACCTGGGGCGAGGAAGCCTTTTTGGATGTACTGCAGGGAATCATTGATAGAGCCGGCTGGTAGGAGTTGGGAATTGGTAAGGAGCTTCTAAGGGAGCTCCTTATTTTGTGCAGTATTATCAATATTCAAAGTGGAATTTAGAATTTTACGTAGAGGTAAAAAAACTTCTTCATGTGTAAGTCTGTGCGTAGACATTTGAGCGGCAATATCCGCTTCTTCCAGAGCAATTGAGATTATAAACTCTTGGTCTGTTTGAGTGTCTCTGAGGAAAGAGCTTGAATGATGAAATGGTGTTTGGGATGTCATGACGGATACCTCCTTAGGTTATTTTAGTTTTAAGTTTTAAAAGAAAACGATGTATCATTCGGAAAACGAAAGAAAAGGTGGCAAGTTTCCCTGCCAAATAGGATGGATCTGTGTTAATTAACCAGCCCGAAATAAATGATATAAGAAAGATAAATCTTATATATACATTATAAGTATGTTAAAAAGATATAGCAAGAGATATTAAGATATGATTTGAAGAAAGAGCTCATGGAAATGAGCTCTTTCGTATATAAAAATATTCAGTTGTATTGTTATGAAGTAGATGACTGTAAGTAAAGAGTGCCTTCATAATTTGCAGTGGTTGTATTTGTATCAACAATATACCAGTATGAAATTAAATAAACTGTTCCGGTATAAGTGTTGCCATTAATAATTCTAGTTATTGTAACAGAACGATTAGGGACAACTTCACCAGGATATTCCATTGTAATTGAAGTTTGCATAGAAGTTGCATCTGGAGAAAAAGAATAACTTTCATTAGATACAATAACATCAGGGGAAATACGCTCATCGTTAATTAATAATATGTCACCGTTACCTGTCTGAACAATAGAAACACTTGATGATGCTGCATTTGTGGTGAGAACAGGTACCCCTGATAAAAGGATTGCTAAGCAACAAATTAATAGTTTTTTCACTGGAATTACCTCCTTTTGAAATGTGATTTATTTTGGTGTTACATTTCATTCTGGATATGAATTTCTGTTAAATAAAAACATATACGAATCAGCATTAGAAGTAAAATCTTTTGCTGATGCTTTATTGCTATAAAAATATACTTTTAATGTTTCTACAGAATCACCACCATACTCATTACCATCAATCCATTGACGCTCGATATATGTACATATCATAGACATTAAGCTATTATCGAGTGTTCCTTCATAAAATACACTAATTTCTGTAGTCGTTGTGCCCCATACCTCATCCTCCACCGTCCGGGAGTTCATGACCTGGAAGGGCATTGTGGGTTGTTGGCTCACGCTGGCATAGATACCCATCGCCACAGCTGTTAGTAACAGTATCATTAAAACAGCGGCACTGATAATAATGGGCTTCCATTTTCTCTTCCCCAAGGAAGCTGCTGTGCTTGCAGTATCCGGAAGTACCGGTTCTGATTCCTTATCCTCTTGAATTTCTTTTGGGAAATCTTCATAGGGATTATGTAAAAGTTCATCTAAAGGTATCTCAAAAAACTTCGATAAGGTCTTGAGCATGTCTATGTCGGGCATGTTCTTATTGTTTTCCCGTTTGCTGATGGCAGAGATGGTAACATTTAGTTCTATTGCCAGATCATTTTGGCTCAAATGCCGTTCCTTACGCAGTTTTACAAGATTATGTCCAAAATATCTATTTTCCATTTTAAAGTAAAATTTTCTCCTGTGTTATAATGAAAATATAACATAAGGGGTATTTTTTGTCTATTGAGCAATTGGAAAGTCTTGAGTATTTGGAAAGTTTTAGTGTTTTTTTCTGATTGATGTGGACAAAAATAGGAAAATAAAGTATCGTATCGGTTGTAAAATTCGCAGTTTACATCCAGGGGAGTAACGGGGGATAAGTTACTCATGGTAACAGATGTTATTAAATGTGTTGAATTTTATGGGGAATTTTTTCTACGCAAAAATACCTTTTCGAAATGCGGGTCGGGGCCTACATTTGAAAAGGTATTTTGTATTTTGATTATGTATAACAGAATCATTACTTTTCCATATACGGAGTAATATCCCGTAGGGAGCCATAATAACAATAATGCTCATCCTGCTCTCGTAGGAAAAAGGAATGTAACTCTATCCATATCATGGAGCCATCGGGTTTGAAATATCTCAGCTTGCATTTGCTGCCGGATACGGGATTCTTCTGAGCGTCCAGGAAGGTGTCATATACCCGGGAGCGGTCCTCGGGATGCACATGATCCATGGTATGCTTGTAATCCCGATTTTCCAAATCATCAATCTGGGTCAGCTGGAAATACTGTTCATTTACACGTAAGATAGAAAATTCTCCCTTGTATATTTCATAAAATGCAGCCGGTCCCAAAATATTATTCAGCATGGTATCGGTAAACAGATTAACATCCATGAATTCTCTGGTATGTAGCTGTTCTACCTTCTTTGCATAAATTCCTTTGGTACTGATATTACTCTTATCGCTGAGCAGTGCTTCGTATTGCTCTACAGGCATGGGCTTATAGAAGAAGTAGCCCTGCGCATATCGGCATCCCATATCCCGCAGGTATTTAATCTGATTATCCGTCTCCACGCCTTCTACGATAATGGGCATATTCATCTGACGGGCCATATTTACAATGGATTCCAAAATACCGTAGCCCTTATCCGAGCTGTTTTCGTCGATATCCAGGAATTTCATATCCACCTTCAGAATATCCACATTCAGATTCCTCAACATATTCAATGAAGAATATCCACTTCCAAAATCATCCATCAGTACCTGGAAACCGGAATTGTGGAGCTGTTCTACGATATCGTTCACATGCTCAAATTTTCGGGCATAGGCACTTTCCGTAATTTCAATTTCTATCAAGGAGGAAGGTAAATTATACTTTTTAATCAGGTTGTTGAAAAATTCTACCACATCCAGAGAGAGAATATCTATCTGGGACACATTTACGGAAATAGGAAGCGGCTTGTTGCCCCGGTCAATCCAGTTTCGCTGCCACTTACATACTTCTTCCCAAATATAACAATCCAGGGAGGAGATAAATCCGTTTTTCTCCAAAACGGGAATAAACACACCGGGAGAAACCAGTCCCTTGGTGTGATGCTTCCAGCGGACCAGAGATTCTGCACCTACAATACGTCCGGTGGACATGTGACACTTGGGCTGTAAATAGAAAATAAATTCATGCTCAGCCAGACCACGCTGGATATCGGAAAGGAGGAATAATTCATCTTCCATTTCCTGTACCATGTTGCTTTCATATTTGTTGACACGGGTATAATAGCTACCCCTTATCTTGGTCAGTGCAATGGCAGCCCGGTCATACATTAAAGAAGCGGAGGTATTCCGGTCATCAATTACATAGTAGCCGCACAGAGGGAAGAAGCCTACCTCATGTCCATGGGAAACCACATAATCCTGAATACTGTCCATCAATTCCTTGATAATATCCATATCATAGGGAACTACGGCAGCAAAATTGTCACCACTCATGTAGCCCACCAGACAGGGATAATTTTTTTCCATTCGTGCCAGATGAGCAGCCACGGACTTCAGGTATTCATCACCCTTGTCCCATCCGTACCAGTCATTGAAAAGCTTGAAATGTTCGATATCCAAGGCCAGCATACAAAGAGGACCATCTCCGTAATCCCGGATAAATTTATCTGCCTTATCCAAGAAAGCATCCGTATAAAGCAGGCCTGTAAGCCGATTCTTTTCCTCTCGTTTTCTGGGTTTTACACTGAGTTCCTTTTCTCTTTGGGTATGAATATCCACCAGGAAGCACAAAGCTTTT
>JAFUKS010000275.1 GCA_017473445.1 Lachnospiraceae bacterium | reverse complement strand
GTTTTCTATAGTTCTGATATTTCTCCCAGCCGCCTAATGCCGCAGCTTTTCCGTAATATGCAAAGGCAATGGCAGGATCTTTTACCATATCCTTACCGGTTTCATAACGCCATGCGTACCATTCGTAAAGTTCCTCCCGTACTTCAGATATGGTTTCCTCACTATCACGCATCTGCAATAAATGATTCTCCAAATCCTGCTGTAACTGTGGCCTTGAGGTAAAGTATTCGTGAAAGAATAAATCCTCCACCTTTTCCATGGCAGCTTCCGTACCCTGGTCCAGCAACAGTTGGACAGCCTCTTCATATCTTCCCTGTCCTTGTAAAATCGTAGTACGCAGAGATTTTGCTTTTTGAGTATAAGAACCTTCCACCTCTAACAATAACTTCCAGGATTCAGCTACCGCTTCCTTATCCATATCATGTCCGCCACAGGCGCCCAGATAATAATAGAAATAAAGTGCTTCCCTATCATTGTTATTTGACATATCCAGAGGCGTACTCAATTCTATGTACCGTTTCAATAGTAAGAATGCGGCCTCCCGGTCTTTTTCATATTCATAATGATTGACGTTTCCGGCCCCCAGTTCTAACGCCTTCCGGAGTATGGCACCGGTAGATTTCCATTCTATTGCTGTCTCTAAATATGCCCTTGCTTTATTTATATCTCTGGGTACCATTGTTCCTTTTTGATAAAGCTTTGCTAAATTGAAAGCCGCTGCACCATTTCCCATCTCAACTGCCCGCTCAAAAAGCTGTACAATTCTTCTGGCACTGCTATGATTCTCATATTCCAGAATTGCAAGCAGATTCATATAAACCGGGTCTGTTTGGGCACGCTGTGCCACCTCCCTATAGATTTCTTTCCGCTCTCTCCTATAGCCCGGTCCATTCCTATCTTTTTGAGCCGCTACATAGTTGTCATGGATACGCACACATTCCTCATAGACTTCTTTTCTTTTACGATTTTCTGACTGGGCCTCTTGCACCGGGCAAGCAGATGGTTCTTCCTTTTTTTCATCTGCCGGACCGGATAGCATTAATCCGCTATTTTCCTTTTCTCTGTCACGCAGCATTTTTTCTATTCGCTCTACCAGTGCTCTTTGCTCGCTTAGACTTTTATACTCGTCAGAGTTGTGAGAATAGGCGCGTTCCCTCTTACGCACCTCTCTTTTAAACCTACGAAACAGCTGGTCCAGTTCCGCTTCCGACAGAGTCATTAGATATTCCGCTTCCTCATACTCCGCTTCTGCTAAAAACAATTGTAATTGCTTTAGTGCTTTTTCTAATTCTGTCATGATTTTTCTCCTAATTTTCTATATCTTCCCGTCTTATGGTACTGAGTTCCTCATCAGATAGCTGTTGTAGCTTTCTTTCAGATAAAAGTATCTCACCATTTGCTGCCAGCCGAGCATTCATGCGTTTTACCACTGCTTCAAAGCAGTTACGCACCCCTCTGGCATTACCAAAATCCGGATAAGCCTTTTCCTGCTCCCTTGTGATATAGGCGGCTACGCAGTCCTTTAGGTCTTTATCCAGCCGATAGCCCTCCAGTTCCGCTTTCTTGTAGAAAATGCGAACCATCTCTTCCATGCTGTAATCCTCTAAGGTCAGCTTCGTATTTAAACGACTGCGCAAGCCCTGATTGCGGTTTAAAAGTCCCTCCATTTCTTCCTCATAGCCTGCCATAATCACCATTAGGTCCTCACGGTTATTCTCTATAGGCGCAAGCAGGGTATTTAGTGCGTCCTTACCAAATTCATCATGGTCACCGTTTACCAGATTATAAGCCTCATCGATAAACATAATACCGCCCTTGGCACGCTCTACTTCTTTTCTTACCTTTCCGCCGGTCTGTCCCATGTAACCTGCTACCAGTGATTCCCTGCGTATTTCCACAAACACATTTTCATTTTTGATCAGCCCGGCTTTTCCGTAAATCTTGCCAATTAGTCTGGCAACCGTAGTCTTACCGGTTCCGGCATTTCCTACCAACAGCATATGTAAGCTTCCCGGAGAGTAGGAGACACCGGCTCTTCTGGCACGCTCTTGGGCGATTTTAGCGGACTTGATTTCATCCATGATATGCTTTTTCACATCCTCCATACCTATCAGATGATTCAATTCATCCAAATAGTCGTCCAATGTTTTTTCCTTTTCCGTCTCATGACCGATATATTCTTCCACATCGGTTTTCCGGATGGTTCTTCTGTCCACACTCTGCTCAATTTTCTGATTCAGGACACGTACCGCCAGCTTTTGCAGCATTCCCTCCAGCATATTACGGATTTCTCCGGCGTTTCCAAAATTATGGCGGCTCATTCTGCTCCTGATCAGACGTTTTACCGCTACTTCTGCATCTGTATGTAAGTAGTAACGGCGTTTTTCCAACATGGAGTATAAAATCTCCATCAGTTCCTCTTCCTTATAATCCGCAAAATGAAACTGATGGGGAAAACGCCTTGTCATTCCCTCATTGACAGAAAGCAGTTGGCCCATGGGTTCCTCATAGCCTGCCATAATCACCATCAAACGATCCCGGTAATTCTCTGCTCTGGTAAGCAATGTATTAAATGCTTCCTTACCGAACTCATCATTATCTCCGGTTACAAGATTGTAAGCTTCATCAATAAAAAGTACACCACCCATGGCCTTTTTCACCACTTCGTCCACCTTTAATGCTGTCTGCCCGGAATACCCTGCCACCAGACCATCTCTGGTTACTTCCACAAAAATATCCCCCCTTGGCAAAATTCCGATTTGTCCGTAAATCTTGCCTAGTAAACGGGCCACGGTGGTCTTACCGGTTCCCGGCGGTCCCAGGAGCAGGGTATTTAGGGACACCGCTTCTTCGTCCTCGCTTCCCTCCCTTCGGTTCTTCTCCCGTGCTTCAAACAGTGCAATTTTCTCGTTCACTTCCTCCTTTACGGAATCCAGGCCAATTAAGGAATTTAATTTTTCTCTTAATTCCTCTAAGGATTCCTCCTGCTTATCCTGCATCACAAAATCTCTATCCTCATAGCATCTTGCACCACCTTCTTTGGCCACCCGGTATGCCAGGTTCTTTTTGGCTTCTATGAGTACCTGCAAAATGGTATGACCGTTTGCAAAATCCCCCAGTACAGACTTCTTTCGAAGCTCCTGATAGAACTGCTCTTTTCCTTCCTCTGAAATCTCATAGTCGTCTTTTTCTATCATCTGTAATCCAATCTGGTGCAGCTGACTGCCGGAATATACCGGAATTTTCAGATAAGTCACAAAATTCTTTATTTTGGAATTATTGGAGATGAAACTATCCATGGCTGTCGCTTCCCCTAAAAACAGGTAAAAATGCTCTTGTCCCAGACAGGCATCCTCCAATAATTGCTCTAATATCGGCCAAATCTGATTTTTTCCTTCTCCGCCGCCTTCCGATTGGGTTGCTGTACTCCAAAGATATTCCGCATGATTGATAATTACCACCGGTGGCGCATCCTCTAAGACCTCCGTCATGCTCTCCATTAGGGAAAGGGCACTGATTTCCAAGGGCTCTCTTTTCTTTGAAATCCCTGTTTGGTATAAAAGCTCCGTAATAATATACGCAAGCTTTGTTTTACCACTGCCCACCTGTCCGGAAATCACAAAGTTAAAAGGTACCGCAATCCGGTCAATCCGATTCCGGTTCACCAGCAAATGCTGATAAAGTGCACCTATTTCTTCTTTGATTTCCTCTACACCTATCATGTCCGCAAACAGCTTCTCTACCGCTTCCGGTACTTTACGCTTTACTCTCTTTACCTCCTGTATGGCAGTAACTGTCCTTTGTGTGTTTTTATCCGCAGCCCTTAGCATTTGCTGCGCTTTTTTCTTATTTTCTTCATCCCTGCTTTTTGCCAGAATCTGTTGCAGGCAATAATTTCTATCCAGATAATTGGCCGCCTCAAAATAAATCGCATCCTCATAGGTAATTGCTTCTTCTAACATTTTTTGTGCCAGCTCCTCTAATCTGGCACTTTCGGCACCCCTTTGTTTTTCATAAAAATAACGTGCAATGGCCTCTGCTTCTCTTGATTGTCCTACAGATAACGTAAGCAGCTTCTTCCATTGCTCCATGGAAGCACCGGCCTTCAGATATAATCTGCTCAGGTGCTCTAGCTGCCTCCGCTGTGGCCGAAGCTCCACCAGCCGTTCCATCCACAAGGCGGCCTCCTTTACCCTGCCCAGCCTCCGATAGCTTTCCGCTACTTTCATGACCACGTTTTCTTCGCTTATTTCCTCCGGAATAATACCTGCATATAAAGCAACAACCTTTTCGTAGCTTCCTTCTCTGTAATATTCATTCAGCATCCTAATCCCCCCTCTACTCTAAGATCTTCGACGCCACAAGCCCTGACAGCTCCTGCTGCTGTTCTTCGCTAAGATTATAAATACGAGGTACCTGATACTCCTCTACAAAATCAATGGCCGGAATCTTCATAGCCACTTCAATCAAATGGTCACTGTTTACACGAATCCGTATACAGACTTTGGTTCCCTTGGGCAAACTATCCGGTAATTTAATATTCTGTTCCGTGAATTTATTTCCTGCTTCCGTTAATTCGATTTTGACATAGGTCTGCCCTGCATAGGCGGTATCAAATTCCTGCTCCGCCTCTGCCACAATGGGTGTATTTTCCTCTATTAGAATGTAATCTGTTTTTTCCCTGGTATCTGTATCCTTGGTAAGCAGCAATCCTATGGAATGGGCACATACATCCTGCAGTTTTAACGAAACCTTGGCCGCTTCCGCCCTCGATGCTTCTTGGCCTCCTCCAAGCTCCTGATAACGCATCCCTGCATAAAGAGCCGCCCCATAGACCACTGCCTTGTCCGGGTCAATGACTTGGACGGGCTCTTTTCTAAAAAAATCTTTTATCACTTCCCGTACATAGGGGATACGACTGGAACCGCCCACCAGCACGACCTCATCCACATCTAAGGGATGTAAATCCTTACAGAACAGCATGTCCTCCATAACATCCTTGGTGCGGAAAATATAGGACTCTATCAATTCTTCAAAACGCCCCTTGGTAAGTGCAATATCATAGGATTTGTGTCTGACACTGACAGTCATATTCACCACCTCTACCCCCGGCTTTGATAACTGCTTTTTACACTCCTCCGCCTGTAACAAAATCTTCGCCCGCTCAATATCATACTGTTTTTTGTTTAAGTCGATACCGTATTCCTCTTCCATCTTGTCCACAACATATTTTTTTATCTTTTCATCAAAAAAGATACCGCCGGCCTCATGTTCTTCCCCCTCTGCCATAACCGTTACCTTTCCTTCGGAAAGCTCCATGAGTGTAGCATCAAAGGTACCGCCCCCTAAGTCATAAATCATGATAGTTCCTTTTTTTCGTTCCGTCTTGTAGCAATAATACAGTGCCGCCGCCTTAGGCTCATCAATCATAGAAATAAATCTGATGTTTGATACACGCCCTGCAAACTCTTTATCCCTTTTGATTGCCTCGATTGCACCTTCCAGGGATTGTTTTGTAGCAGTCCGTCTGATTTCGTCAAAATAGGTGGGCACGGTGATGACAATACCATCAATAGCCTCCTCCTGACGAACTAATACATCCTCCAACATACGTCTGATAATCAATGCGGATATGGCCTCCGGCGTATACTTCGTATGATCCTGCTGCCATGCGGTATCCTGAAAGCCCATTACCCTTTTGATGCAATTACAGATTTTTTCCGGGAAGCTAAGGGCCTTCTCCTTGGCATTTTTCCCGACGATTACAGTATCCCCGTCCACATATACCACCGATGGGGTGGTAGGCTCTTCCTCTCGATTTAAAACAATCCGGGGATGTCCCTGCTTATCTAAATAGGCCACTGCCGAGTATGTGGTTCCTAAATCAATTCCGATTAACATGTTCCACCCCCTTACCCAATTACTCTATTACAATCGTATTACCGTCTTTATAAACAACACAAATGGCCTCCATATATATTTCCACTATCAGAAGCGCATCTCCCCCATAGGTATGGCATGCTTCGTTGCCCTTCAACCACTGTTGTTCTTCCTTTTCACTTTTGGGCTTTACCTGCTCGATTAATTCCTCCGGTGAGCCGAAAGCAAAGCCCGGACAAGGAATTACTCCATATTTCAGCAGAATCTCTGTATTGGAGTCCGGCCAAAGCATACCGATCAATTTGTCCGGAGCCGGGAGCTGCGCTTCAAATTCCCGCATAGCTTTGCGGAACTGTTCAGCCACCCTTTCCCGCTGCTGCTTCATTTCCATCAGACGCTGCTGCTTTTCCTTCATTTGCCTGATTCTTGCACCGGCATCCAAACTTGCTCTTTTCCAGTTCACCTGTATCTGTGATTGCCCTTTTCCCGTCTGTGTATCCGGTTGCACCTCTGCCGCCTGTGTATGTAGTTGCACCTCTGCCGTCCGTGTATGTAGTTGCACCTTTGCCGCCTGTACTTCTGATGCCTCCCCCATGACGTTGGACTTCCATGTGACCTTTATCTCACTGTTCTCCTGCTCCAATTGTGTTTCTAACTGTTTGATTTCCTCCTCCGTCACCGCCAGTTGCTCACATAATCGGGAGGACTCTGCCAGCAGGCGAAGGTATTCTTTTCCCCGAGGTGCTTTCAGCAATTCCATATATGCATGCTTTTGCTGAGTCTTTGCCCGGTCCTTGTCTCTTTGCAGCATCATCTTCGCAAAGCTATTTGCCTTTTGAGCGGCAACTTCTGTTTTTTTCTGCTTTTGTTGCATATCTTTTTCCTTACCTTTCCCCGGGCACTTCCATTCCCAAAGCTGCAAATACAATATCCGTTGTCAAATTGTATTTATTCACACATCCAAGGTATACCTTGTCAAATTCTCTGCGGATTGTAAATAAGAACTCATCCTCCTCATCTGTGATATTAAATGCAAAATTATAAAATTCTTCCGGAAAATCTTCCATATAATCCCGCATGATTTCCATAGCTTCACTGAGCTTAGATCTTTTATAAAAACAAGGAGCATTATCATCAGGCATTGCATATCCTCTGATTTTTACGTTCATATTTCTTAATTTTTCAACTGTCATATCTTTCCTCTCCTTCTCTCTACTTTCTTTTCACCAAAGTAGGCACATACCCTTTGGGATTGAGGCAGCTTCTGTTGTCAATTATTTGTAATACAGCAAATTCCCCCTTATCATTTTGCTTTGTAAAGGTGTAAATTGCCGATTCCAGCCAGTTGTACTTTTTATTCTCATAATGCCAGCTCACATCTTCAAAATCGGTATTTTCCAATTCCTGATTTGCTTTACGAAATGCATGATTTAACAGATATCTGGTTCCCAGCTTTCCATCATATGCATCCAAGCTGCCCAAAACTTTTACGTTTTTATCAAGCTCCTCTAAGTCATGGGTAAAACACAATATTTCCTCTGCACTTTTGGTAAAATACAGTATCATCTCACTTTCCTGCACCTTGGGAAGATAGCCTTGAGCATTCCCACTATCCATTATTTTTCTAAAACGTTCTGCTCCCAGCTCTTCCAATGTCATAAAGACAACCTCCGGGTCTACCTCCATCCTCCTATCATAGGAAGCTTTTACCATAGGCAGCATAATATACCATTCTGCATATTCCGGCTCTACGTCCAGCTTTGCCAGCTCCCGGGAAGCCATCAATGCAATGGCTGCTTTGGAGTCTATCATGGACTTATCAAATACTTCTGTAGCCAATATCATACCTCCCGGACCAACTGCTGCCCGGCATTGTAATCCTTCTCCGGTCTTTTCCGGTTTTAAATTTCTTCTTTTATATGGATCATCTTCCGGGTCTATCTCGCAAAAATAGTGATCCTTTTCCCCGTCTTTATCCCAAAAGCTTCTTATCTTTTTCCACCGCTGGGGCTTTACCAGCTCCTGAGGCGGCAAAATAGGATAGGGGTAGTCATCAATATCCGCCAACTGGGTCAGGCAGGGGCAGTTTCTGCCTGCCAACACTAATGCCTCACCTTTTTCCTTGTTCAAATGCTGCAAATCGAATTCGGAAAAAAGCGGCATCCGTACATTGTTGTCATAGATTACTTCCCCGCATAATCTGCTGATTTCCTGCAAAAGGTTGTATTCCTTGCTATACAGGTATATCCAGTTATTGCAGTTTCCCATTATCGTTTCGGCACCTTCTGCATATTTTTGTTCCAGCTGCTTCATGCCCTGCACAATCAGGTGAAAACGGATATTCCGGCTTCTGGCCGCTGTAATCATCGCCTCCATATTTCCAATCTTGGGGATATTGGCAAATTCATCAATCAAAAAGTTCATTCGGACGGGCAGCTTATGAGCCGGCTCGCTTTGTGCCTTTTCGATTAACACCTCGTAGAGCTGCTCTAAAAATAAGCTGGCTATAAAATGGTAGCTCTTATTTTCATCCGGAATTACCAGATAAATAGCATTTTTCTTACCCGCAAGCTCTTGTAAATCCAAGCCCTTTTGGGATAAAAAATCTATAAATTCCTCGTTGATCCCCAGCTTGTTTAACCCCATGGATATAAATGCTTCAATACTTCCCACGGTCTTTTCCGACGGATTGTCCAAGCTGGAAATCTTCTGATATACAATACTTCCGCCAAACTCATCTTTTATTTTCGCAATCGTTCTTCTTCGTTCTGAGATATAACTCTTCCAAAGATCGGCCAACCCCTTGATGTGACATTCTCCTTCACTGGCCTTTTCAAAAAGCAGGAGGATAAATCCGCTGAATACATCCACCGCAGTATTACTCCAGAAGGTTTCCTCCGTAGAATCCTCGCCGATTATCATTTTGGACATTTCTATGGCAAACTCGATTGCCTTAGTCTTTTTCCCGTTGTGATAGTACCGGTAGGGTAAGGACAATGGATTCCATGTGACCCCTGCCCGAAAATCGCGGAGGTTCACACAACTTCCTTGGTATCCGTAAGAAACCACATCTCCTATGGTCCGGTCATATAATTCCCCCTTCGGATCCGTCACCACAAAGGATTCTCCCGCTCTGGCAAAAATACCAATGGAGGGCATGGCAAACATGCGTGTCTTTTTGCTTCCTGTAGCACCAAATATCATGGTGTGGCTGTCTTCTGCATCTATGTAGAGCTTATCTCCCGAAACCAGCATGGGGATGCCACCTACCGGATATGTATTTGCATTGATATCGATTTCCGTAAGGGTCTTTGCCAATTCGTCCTGGGTCAAAAAGCGTGTTCCATTCATTCTGTCCATAATCCTGCTCCTCCTATCACAAATCCGATGGGTCTCTTTTTTGTCATCTCTTTTGCCAAAGAAGCAAATACCTTTTCCGCCTCTTCCTTCTGCACCACATTGCCTTGCTCCTTTTCGTTGATGAAACTACTGTACACCATTTCCTTGGCGATATTTTCAATTCGAATCTTCACCGCATCAGATGCATTCCATTCTTTTTCCCTAAAAAAAACTTCCGCACATTCCTTGGCTTCTGCTCCTGCCTGAAAGTGATATTCCTGCAGTGCATGCATAAAAATTTCCAGTTGTTCTTCAACCCCATATGGTTTGGCGTATACCACCCGCACAAAGCCATAATTTTCTAATCGCTTCTTTACTTCATCTACCTTTTCTTGTGCCTGCATGGTATATATGCAATGTAAGCGGCTTTTCTGACTGTCTATATAGCTTAGCAGTTCCTCCAATTCCTTTTCTTCTGTCTCTTCCTCCGAAGTAGAAAGCTGAACCAAAATGCTTCCGCTGTATTCTCTGCCAATTCCCGCATGTCTGTTCAACTCCATCTTAAAATGGGATAGCATATTTCCTTCTTTGTGCTGTGATTTCGTATCAAAGGTAAACCACTGCGCCTGTCCGAATAGTTCTGCGATTTGTGGCATCTCTTCTACAATATCCCGGCCATACTGCTGCACGAACAGATAATTTGGAATAGGAAGGCCTCCCTTCCGCTTATCCTCCTTTGATAAAATACGCTGTATCTCCGTTAATAAATTGTTTTTCATCTCGGTATCCTCCTCTTAAACCTTGGCAAGCCCGCATCTGTATTCAATTGTCAAGGTGCAAATGTATCCTATTCTTATGCTTATTATCCTGACTTTTCCTCCAAAAAACAACTGAACCCGTGGTTTACTTTACAAACACAACCGCGCAAAAAAAGAGCTTAAAATCCACTAAAATACGGATTTTAAGCTCTTTTATAAATTCATTTTTAAATTCCTTACTGCTACTTAGTCAGCAACGCTACAGCCTCCACATGCTCCGTAAACGGGAACATATCCACGCCCGCCGCCTTTTGTACCTGATAACCTCCCTTTACCAGATACTTCAAATCTCTCACCAAAGTCTCCGGATTGCAGGATACATACACAATTTTCTTGGGTTTTACCTTTAATACAGAGCCCAAAAAGGCTTCGTCACTGCCACTGCGAGGCGGGTCCATAAGCACCACATCCACCTTGGCTCCCTGCTCTGCCATTTCCACCAGGAACTTGCCTGCATCATTTTGATAGAACCGGATATTTTCCACCTGATTGCACTTAGCATTGATACGGGCATCCTTTACCGCATCTTGGTTTAATTCCACACCGATTACCTGGCCGGCCTTCCCAGCTGCAATCATTCCGATGGTACCGGTACCACAGTAAGCATCCAACACCGTCTCATTGCCCTGCAAATCGGCAAATTCCAGTGCTTTTCCATAAAGCCGCTCTGTCTGCCGTGGATTGACCTGATAAAAGGATTTGGGGGAAATACGGAAGGTTTTCCCACATAGCACGTCCTCTATATATCCCTTGCCGTAAATCACCTGCTCCTTGTCTCCCAGTACCATGCTGGTACCTCGATTATTTACATTGATCACAATGGTAGAAATCTCCGGGTGAAGCTTACGCAGGGCTTTTACAAAATTATTTTTGGAAGGCAAAATGGGGGATGCCAGCACCAATACCACCATTACCTGTCCCGTCACATAGCCGGTACGAATAAGCACATGCCGAAGTAAGCCATAGCCCGTATCCTCATTATAAGGACGGATTTTAAAGGATTTTAGCAGTCCCCTTATGGATACAATGATTCTGTCTGCCAATTCGTTTTCAATCAGACAGCTATCCACCGGCACAATCCGATGGGACTTAGCCTCGTAAATACCTGAAATAGCATTATGCTTTCTATCCTCTCCAAAGACTGCATGGACCTTATTCCGATAATGATAGGGATTCTCCATCCCCACAATAGACTCCGGCTTACAGTAGGGCTTCATCAGCTCCGCGAAACGCTTTTCCTTTTCTTTTAAGGTAACCTGATATTCCTCCTGTATCCATTTGCAACCACCGCACTGTTTGGCTACCGGACATATCTTCTTATTCTCTTTCATTTTTCTTCCTCATTCTTCCATTCAAAGTCGGAACTGTAAAAAAGAGACCGGCAAGAGCGGCCTCTTTCCTATTTATTCTTCTATACTACGGCTTAACGTAACTGCAAAAACATCATCCACATAGGGATTGTTCACAAAATAGTTGGTGGTCTCAATCCTACGATAAATACCATCATCTCCTAACTGTCGGGTAACTACACGCACACTCTTTTCTCCGCGCTCAATAGCTGCCAGCTGATTTTCCACGCTGAAGGTATGGGTAAACAGCTCCCTGTCCTCCGGGTGCATGGACTTGGCACCGCCTGCAATCAATTCCTCATAGGTACCGGCAGATGCTACGGTCTTGGTGGAAAAATTATCATATGCCATCATATAATAACTATCCCTGCTCAAATTAACCATAATAATCAAGGGATAACACATCAGCACTGCTTCCATCAGCAAATTCAGTGCACCGTAGGTCTCCTGCAATTGCCAGAAATAATCATTGCCGGTTTCCTGGGAATTGTCCCGGCATACCTGCAGATAATCCGCCTCCGGCATGGGCTTTGCAAACAAATAACCCTGAATCAGCTTACAATCACAGGTCTTGAGGAAATTGAACTGTTCCGTGGTCTCCACACCCTCTGCTACGGTGGTCCATTTCAATCTGTGGGCAAACATAAAAATGCTCTCCAGTACAATCCGTTCCTTTTCATCCTCGCAATTACCGCTTAATAAGGAACGGTCTATTTTCAAATAATCCACCGAGATATCCTTTACAAAGCTAAGGGAAGATAAGCCACTGCCAAAATCATCTATGGCTACCTTGAATCCCGCCTCCCGGACCTTCTTAACCAGTGCAATTACCTGCTCCGCTTTTTCCTCCAGAACAGATTCCATGATTTCTACAATTAACAATCTATGGGATACCTGATAACGGTCTGCAATCTCACACAGTTGCTCTACGAATCGTGCCTCCTGTACATGACGTCTGGAATAATTGATGGAAATGGGTACTTGACAAATCCCCATTTTTTTCTGTTTATCCAGAAATTCGCATACTCTTTCCGTCATATACCAATCCAATGCCAATATGGCAGAGGACTCCTCCAACATAGGAATAAACGCGCCCGGCATAACCAAACTGCCGTCAGACCGAAACCAGCGTACCAATGCCTCTGCGCCTCTAAGTCCTTTGGTCAGTGTATCATACTGGGGCTGATAATACACCTGCATTTCACGATTTTCTAGTGCTTTAAAAACATCCTGCTCCGTAATTCTGTCCATGCGCACACCCTCTTTTCATCGTAGTGTCTTCCCGCTCATCTGTATCTGTGTTTATTGCATCTGCTTTTAAATCTTTCCGTATTATTTTATCATATTCCTTTTTCTTTGTATATGGGAAAAAGATACAACAAAAAACGTCTGACACAAGTCAGACGTTTCTGTATCGGAGTGGCGGGATTCGAACTCGCGACCTCCGCCTCCCTAAGACGGCGCTCTAACCAAGCTGAGCCACACCCCGTGAACACAAGTAGTATATTAGCACGTCTTAAAATAAAAAGCAAGAGGTTTTTTTAAAATTGTTGTAATTTTTTTAATTTTTAGAAATTAGCTACATTTTATGGTTTATTTATTCCTTTTCCTCGTCAGAATTGACAATATCTGCATCCTCCAAGGAACCCTTCTATGCTTTATCAGCTTCATCCGCAGCTTTTTCTTTTTCCTGTTGTGCTACCCATTCAGCCTCCTTGGCTTCATTACGGGCATTCACATTCTCCCGAAGCAATGCATAGGCCGTAGAAAGCAGAGGAATAAAGAACAGCATGCCAGCTACTCCAAAAAGACTACCTCCCAAGCTGACTGCAACCAGAATCCATATGGAAGGCAGACCTACGGACCCCCCTACGACTCTGGGATAAATCAAATTGCCCTCCAGCTGCTGGATAATCAGGAACATTATCACAAACCAAAGTGCCAAAATGGGGTCGTCAATCAGAATCAAAAAAGCTCCTACACCACAGCCGATAAAGGCTCCCACAATAGGAATCAAGGCAGTAAAGGCAATTAACACACCTACCAGGACTGCGTATGGCATACCGAAAATACTCATGAAAATAATGAATAATACGCCTAAAATTACAGCCTCTAAGCACTGTCCGGTGACAAAATTGCTAAAGTTCTTATTCAGCATGGTAAACACCCGGATAACTCTTGCACCGGTCTTCTCTGTAGTATACGCCCGTACAATCCGCTTCCCCTGATCTGCAAGCTTTTCCTTCTGGCTTAAAATATACAAGGCAAAAATAAAGGAAATAACACCATTGAATACACCACCAATAATGCTGCTGGCTACTCCAATGGTAGAAGTCACCATGCTGGTAATACCACTCTTTAAAAAGGTGGCTACACTGGTGAAAATTCCTTCCCAATCCAGTTCCATGGTCTCCAGCTTGGCTACCTCATCATAGATTTCCGGATACCGGGCACTGAGCAATTTTAATTGCTCCAGTGCATTATCCAAAAATACCGGTACCTTGGCACCCAATTCTGCCAAAGTCTTGCCCAGCTGTGGCACCACGGTCACAAACAGCAGGGATATAAGCAATACCAGAAATACAATTGCAAGAATCATACTGATGGGACGTTTCAAGCGAGATGCCAGCTTACCCTTCCATTTGCCCAGAATACGGTTTTCAATAGCTCTCATGGGAATATTTACGATAAAAGCAATAATCCCCCCTATCAGGAAGGGCTTTATCATCCCCAAAACCAATACCATTCCCTGTAATACATGCTTGAAATAAATAATCAATAATACTAACAGTGCGGCAAACACCATCAGCCAACGAATTTGTCTTGCCTTTTCATTGCTATACTTCATACCCAGCTCCTTTATACATGATCCTTCTCTTCCAGTAACCGTATTAAATAATTCCACACTTTAGCAGTAGAAGAAATACTAAGCCGTTCCTCTGTGGTATGCACATTATACATATCAGGTCCCAGAGAAATACAGTCTAAATCAGCAATCTTACTACCCAAAATGCCACATTCCAGGCCTGCATGAATGGCCTCCACCTTAGGCCGGGTACCATACATTTCCTCATATACCCGTATCATCTTATCTCTAAGAGGTGAATCCACCCGGTACTTCCATCCGGGATATGCACCGCTGATTACCAACCGGCCTCCTGCCAATTCCACAATCGCCTGCAATTTAGCAATGAGTGCATCCTTGGCACTTTCCACACTACTACGCACAGAAAACTGAGCATGTAACAGCTGTTCTTCCAGTTTTAGTACGCCCATATTCAAAGAGGTCTCTACCAATCCCGGCACATCTCCGCTCATGGCCAGTACACCATTGGGTAATGCCATTAGGAAACTTAATACCAAAAGAGTGGTCCGTACATTTAACACCTCATAGTCTCCCTGCTCCAGCACCCGTACCTCCAGCTTAAAGTCCGGGTCCTTGGCGCCTAATTCGCCCTTTATCTGCTGCTCTTCCTGTAAAAGCTTCTCCTGTAACTGCTGTACCTTTTCAGGCTCCACAAGTACCATTGCTTTGGTCAGCCTGGGAATGGCATTATCTGCCACACCACCGGATAATTCCACCATTTGCAAATCCAGCCCCCGTATCACGTTATATAACGCTCTGGCCATCAAACAATTGGCATTTCCATGCTCCTTATGAATCTCACAACCGGAATGGCCACCCTGCAAGCCATCCACAATAATTTCTACTGCCAGTCCTGTTGCATGCTCTCTTTCCACCGGAAGCATACAATCTGCTCCGGCACCACCTGCACAGCTGGTCCAAAAAATCCCTTCCTCTTCGGAATCCAGATTAATCATCCGATGCCCTTCCAGCATGGATAAATCAATCACGCCAGCTCCCAACAGACCGATTTCTTCATCCACAGTAATAATAACCTCCAGTTTTGGATGCTTTATTTCCCGGGACTCTAAAATAGCCAGTGCATATGCAACAGCGATACCGTCATCTCCTCCCAGAGTGGTATTTTCTGCATATATAAAATCACCATCCACTGCCAAATCCAAGCCTTCGGTGAGCATGTCTTTGGTTGAATCCGGGGTCTGCACTGCTACCATATCCATATGGCCTTGCAAAATCAGTGCAGGCTCCTGCTCATACCCCTTCGTAGCAGGCTTGCAAATAATTACATTTCCCGCTGTATCCTGAATATAGGTAAGCCCCTGCTCCCGGGCAAAGGCCGCCAAATAATCACTCATCTGTCTGATATTACCGGAACCGTGAGGAATCTTACTTATCTCTTCAAAATAATAAAACACTCTTTCCGGCTGTAAATTTGTCAAAACTCCCATTCCATATATCCTTTCTTACATACCTCAATAATATTTAATCATACCCTATTTCCCGGGACTTGTCTATATAACCCCAAGCCACCGGAAGGCGTTCCGGATACCGTCCTGTTGGATATCGGTGGTGATAAAATCTGCAATTTCCTTTACCCTTTGGGAGGATTTCCCCATGCCTATGGCGTACTGTGCACACTCCAGCATGGACAAGTCATTATTGCTGTCACCAACGGCAGCCGTCTCTTCCATAGGAATCTCCAGCAACTTGGCCAGTGTACGTATTCCGCTGGCCTTGGAAAAGCCCTTGGGCGTCACCTCATAATATCCACGTTCTCTATCCACAAAATCCAGACGGTCCCCAAATTCCTGCATAAAACCGTCACGTAAATCCTTATCTCCCATATAACAGTAAAATTTATCAAAATGTCCCGGTGCTTTTGCTACCGTATCTCTTGCGTATCCCAGCTTCATCCATCCGGTCACAAACTGTCCAAATTCATCTGTATTCATCTCTTTTGGTGCATCACAAAAACACACCTCACTGCCCTCCAATACCGCATCTATCCGGTATTTGCGTAGTCCGGTAATGATTTCCTCTGCCTCTGCCACAGAAAAGGTCTTGTGAAAAATAATGCGTCCGGCATATTCAATCATCGTACCGCATCCCATCACAAAGCCATCCAGTTCTACCAAATCTCTAATTTCCGGGCCCACCATACTACCGGCCCTTCCGGTATTAATCATACAAATATGCCCATTCTTTCTTGCCTGTGCAATTGCCTGCTTGGTACTTTCCGGCATGGAATGGTCCTTTTCATCAATTAATGTTCCGTCAATGTCTAAAAAAATAATCATCCTATAAAAGAATGCCCGGCACACTCTGCCGGGCATTTTCTCCTAATCGTTAATGTATTATGCTAATTTGCTCTTTGCAAGCTCTGCCAAGGTCTTGAAACCTTCTGCATCATTAACAGCCATCTCAGCCAGCATCTTTCTGTTCATTTCGATACCTGCTAACTTCAGACCATACATAAACTTGCTGTAGGATAAGCCGTTCAGTCTTGCTGCTGCGTTGATACGAGCAATCCAAAGCTGTCTGAACTGACGCTTTCTCTCTTTTCTACCTGCATAGGAGCTGGTCAGAGCTCTCATTACAGACTGCTTTGCAATTCTGTACTGCTTGCTTCGAGCGCCTCTGTAACCCTTTGCAAGCTTTAATACTCTATTATGTTTATTCTTGGCATTTAAGCCACCTTT
>JAFUKS010000274.1 GCA_017473445.1 Lachnospiraceae bacterium | reverse complement strand
TTGATTTTGGTAATATACTTTCTCAGCTTGGCTTATATGCTTCAGATTTGGGTAATGATTTGACTGGCGTAGAACTGCAGGCATTTACTGAAAACGACTATGCTGCCAAGACTCCTACTTTGACAAGTAATAAGTCTGTACTTATGACCAATGGCAGAACTGATTTGAAGTATTTTGGTTTAGTAAGTACCACAGATGCTGTATCAGCAAGCTTTGGTACACTCAGATTTGTACAGAAGAACCTGACCAAGGATGGAAATTATAAGGTTTGGACAGCAGATAAGTTTGTTGCAAAAGAAGCAACGTCTTCTACTGCAGGTGTTGCTTTCGACGGCCTTGATAAGATGACTTTCACCTTCAATAACGCAGATGATGAAGCAATCTTTGGTCTGCCTGAGGGCTTGAATCTGCACAATGTGGAAGACTGGACCTTTGCTTTCTCTGATACAGAGACCGAGTTGCATTATACATTCTATGATGCAAATATGAATGAGCTGTGTACCTCCAAGGAACCTTATAAGAAGGGTATCTACTGGACGGTTGACAGAACTATGATGGGTTCTGCTGCAAGCTCACCTATTACCTATTTTGGTATTAAATCTGCTTCAGAGACTCCCGCAGGTGCAACCTGTGTATTTGATGGTATCTCCATCAATGAGAAGGTATGGCCTGTATATAGTGAGAATCCTACTATTGCAGATTACACTACCATCACCTATACCTGGAAAGATATGATGAAGTTTGAAGGTGACGGCTGGTCCGGAGCTACCTTTGAAGACACCAATGATGGCCTCTTGATTAATTATGGCAAGGGATATGGTGAAATTGCAATGAAGCTGCCTGCAATGATTGACTTGGCACAGTGTGAAACCATCTCTGTAAAGATGAACGGTCAGACTGTTCCCGTGGCAGTAAAGATTAAGAAGAATGGTGATACCTATATTACCAATTATGATAAGATTTATGGTACCCGTACTTTCGCTCCTTACACTGATGCACAGGTGAACAAGCTGTCGCTGATGTGTCTGGCAGAGTTTGAGGGTGCTAATGCGAAGTTTGAGAGCATTACTTTTGTAATGCATGGTAAGTATGAGCCCACTGTTCTTGGCGGTGACGGCATTGTAATTAATGGTGACTTCATGGATCCCGATGTATCTGATTGGAAGGAAGCATTGTGGGATACCGCAACCATTACTGCTGAGACTTCAGCAACTCCTATTTACGACAATGTAACTACTTATGGTAACTATGCAAACAGAACTTCACCTTATCAGGGATTTGCACAGGATCTGACCGGCAGAGTGCAGCAGAATGAGACCTATAAGTTCTCCTTCTGGGCAAAGCTTTCCGATGATTATAAGGGTGCACCTGATGTACAGAGAGTCATTTCCTTCTCTCCTTACACTGTAGATAAGGATGGAGTAGCAGATTACAATCCTAATCTGCAGGGTACATACGCACAGGTATGTGAAGTTGGTGAATGGACCTATTATGAAGGTACCTGGAAGGTAACCAATGCAAATGAAATCGGTTCTGTATATATCCGTATCATTGAACAGGGTACCAATTATGGACAGGGTGATTGTGTATTAGGTGATTATGCAGTTACCGGTGTCAATATTGAAGTATATGTTCCCGATCCTCCTTCCATTGATGAGGATGTTCCTAATCTGAAGGATGAGTTGACTGCAGACTTCGGTGATGATTTTATCGTAGGTACTGCAATTGCAGGTAATGAATTTGATGATATCGGTGTAGAGATGCTGGCTAATAAGCACTTTAATGCAATTACCCTGGGTAATGAGTTAAAGCCCGATGCATTGATGAGTTACTCTGAGACCCATACACCTTTGACTACCGCTACCATCAATGGCCAGACTATTGAAGTTCCTACTCTGAGATTTGGTAATGCAGATGCAAGACTGGATCAGATCCTTGAGTGGAATGAGTCTCATCCTGATAGTCCTATCAGAGTAAGAGGTCATGTATTGGTATGGCATTCCCAGACTATGGAATGGTTCTTCCGTGAGGGTTATGTGATTGGCCAGAATGCAGATGGTACTGAGAACTATGTAACTCCTGAAGTAATGAACTTACGTCTGGAGTGGTATATCAAGACCGTATTAGAGCACTATGTAGGAGAAGACAGCAAGTACAAAGACCTGTTCTATGGATGGGATGTTGTGAACGAGGCTGTTGGTGATGGTACCGGCAGATACAGAACCAATACTGTGGTAAAGACCGAGTTACCTTCTGATACCAGACATGGCTCCAACTCCAGCTGGTGGGCGGTATACCAGAGCAATGAGTTTATCATCAACGCATTTAAGTATGCGAATAAGTATGCTCCTGCAGATGTAGAGCTGTACTACAATGATTATAATGAGTGTGATACCAAGAAGGTTCAGGGTATCTGTAAGCTGTTAAATGACGTTTTGGCAGAAGAAGGTACCAGAATTGATGCCATGGGTATGCAGGCTCACTACAACATCTTTAACCCCGGTATGGGTACCTTTGAGAAGACAATTCGTGCTTACTGTGCTGTTGTTGGAAAGGTACAGCTGACAGAGTTAGATTTGAAGGCATCCGGAGATATTGGTTCTGAGTCTGGTTTACAGTCTGAGTATGAGAAGCAGGCAGAGCATTACAACAAGATTTACAATGTGCTGAGAAAGCTGGATGCGGAAGAAGGCATTGAAATCGGTGGTGTAACCTTCTGGGGTACCATTGATACTTATTCTTGGTTGCAGTCCAAATCTAATGTTGGTGGTGCTTCTGATGGTACCATGAAGCAGTGTCCTTTGTTGTTTGACGGTAGCTACAAAGTAAAACCTGCATACTGGGCATGGGTTGACTATAGCCAGATTGATCCTGATTATGTTCAGGAAGAGTATGATGGTTCTACCGCACCTTCTACTCCTGCAGCAGATGACAAGACTGAGGATAAGAACACGGAAGCAAGCAGCGATTCCAGCGAAAGCATTGAAGAGACCACTACCGTCACAGTAACTGTTACTACTGATGACAAGAAGGAGGGTGGCTCCAATGTGGCTCCTATCGCAGCAGGTGTTGCAGCAGCTGTTGTAGTTGTAGGCGCAGGCGTGGGTGCAGTAGTTCTTAAGAAAAAGAAGGGCTTACCCAAAAAGGACAAATAATTCTGAATTTTAAATTCGGGGTTGCAAAAAGAAAAAGAATTAGGTAATATTGATTCAGAACTACACGACTGGCGGAAAGCAGGAGACTGCGGTGAGATTACTCACAGGGAGTGTAGGATAGATGAAATAGCCGACCGCCTGGGCACCACTGAACGTGATGCTCAGGTGGTTTTTGTTTACACATTTTTCAAAGGAGGAAAAGAAATGTTAGAACTGGCAAAGGAATTATCGGGTAACGCTTACCCCGGCAGAGGTATCGTCATCGGACGTTCTGCAAACGGTAAGTATGCTGTAACTGCATATTTTATCATGGGTAGAAGCTCCAACAGCCGTAATCGTGTATTTGTAACCGAGGGAGAGGGGATTCGTACCGAAGCATTTGACCCTTCCAAACTGGAGGACCCCAGCCTGATTATTTATGCACCTGTAAGAGTATTGGGCAAGGATACCATTGTAACCAATGGAGACCAGACTGATACTATCTATGATGGCATGAAGGCAGGACAGACCTTCGAGCAGTCCTTAAGATGCCGCGAGTTTGAGCCCGATGGCCCTAACTACACCCCCAGAATCTCCGGCGTGATGCATGTGGAGAATGGCGAGTATGATTATGCAATGTCTATTTTAAAGAGTAATGACGGGGACCCTTCCTGCTGCAATCGTTATACCTTTACCTATGACAAGCCCATTGCAGGCCAGGGACATTTCATTCATACCTATATGCATGATGGAAATCCTCTTCCCAGCTTCTGCGGCGAACCCAAGAAGGTAGCGATTTCTGATGATATGGATGAGTTTACTCAGATGGTATGGGAGAATCTGAACGAAGAGAACAAGGTATCCTTGTTTGTACGTTTTATTGATATCGCTACCGGCGAATATCGTACCAAGATTATCAATAAGAACCAGTAAAACATATGCCCGAGAGCAGAGAGGAATAGAAAATGAACGAAATCGAATTAAAATATGGTTGTAACCCGAATCAGAAGCCTTCCAGAATTTTCATGGAAGACGGCAGTGAATTACCTGTTACCGTATTAAATGGTAAGCCCGGATATATTAACTTTCTGGATGCATTTAATGGATGGCAGCTGGTAAAGGAATTAAAGGAGGCTACCGGCCTTCCTGCAGCTACTTCCTTTAAGCATGTATCTCCTGCAGGTGCAGCAGTGGGTCTGCCTCTGGATGAGACCCTGGCAAAGATTTACTGGGTAGATGATTTGGGTGAATTATCTCCTTTGGCAAGTGCTTATGCCAGAGCAAGAGGTGCCGACAGAATGTCTTCCTTTGGTGATTTTATCGCATTATCCGATGTATGTGATGTGGATACCGCACGTTTGATTAAGAGAGAGGTATCTGACGGTGTCATCGCTCCCGGATATGAGCCTGAGGCACTGGAACTTTTGAAGGAGAAAAAGAAGTTTGAGTATGCAATCATCCAGATTGAACCTACATATACCCCCAATCCCTTGGAACGTAAGCAGGTATATGGTATTACCTTTGAACAGGGTAGAAATGAACTGGATATTAACGGTGAATTATTATCCAATTTTGTAACTGAGAATAAGGAAGTGACCGAGGCGGCTTTAATTGATATGAAGATTGCTTTGATTACTCGGAAGTATACCCAGTCCAATTCTGTGTGCTACGTAAAGAACGGACAGGCAATCGGTATCGGTGCAGGA
>JAFUKS010000273.1 GCA_017473445.1 Lachnospiraceae bacterium | reverse complement strand
ATCCTCAGCATCATGACCATGAGGAGGAGTGTTGCTGTGGCCTTCATCATCATGATCACGACCATGACCACGAGCATGAACATCATCATCACCATCACCATGCAGATGAGATATTTACCAGCTTTGGCTTTGAGACTCCCAATAAGTATAGTCAGGAAGAAATTAAGCAGGCTCTTACCGCATTGGATAACGGTGACTACGGTGTGATTTTACGTGCCAAGGGTATGGTTCCCACACAGGATGGTACTTGGATATACTTTGATTATGTACCGGAGGAGCATGACGTACGTTTCGGCAAGCCTGAGGTTACCGGTAAGATTTGTATCATCGGTTCCAATTTAGCAGAGGACAAGCTGGCACAATTATTTAGAAAGTAATCCCGGAGGAAGGCAAGTATGACAAAGCCCGTATATATTATTAACGGTTTTTTGGAAAGTGGTAAAACAGAATTTATTTCGTTTACGCTGGCACAGCCCTATTTCCAGATTAAGGGAAATACCCTGCTGATTTTGTGTGAAGAGGGTGAAAATGAACTGGACCCGAAGCTGTTGAAGAAAAGCCGTACAGTAGTGGAACTTATTGAGGATGAGGAGGATTTGACTCCTGCGTTCATGTCCCAGCTGGAAAAGAAACACAAGGCAGACCGTATTATCATTGAATACAACGGTATGTGGAATTTTAAGGAGTTGAAGCTTCCCTGGTATTGGAAGGTGGAGCAGCAGATTACCATGATAGATGGCTCCACTTTCCCCATGTACTATACCAATATGCGTTCTCTGCTGGCAGAGATGATTCGTAAATCTGAGATGATTATTTTTAACCGTTGTGACGGCATTGAGGATCTGAATACCTATAAGAGAAATATCAAGGCGGTGAACCCTACGGCAGATGTGATTTTTGAGGATGCTAATGGGGAAATTGATGAGATTTTTGAGGAAGATTTACCCTATGATTTGAATCAGGAGACTATCGTACTGGACAATCAGGGCTATGGTATCTGGTACTTGGACTCCATGGATCATTTGGAGCGATACATTGGTAAAAAGATTCAGTTTGTAGCCATGGTATTAAAACCGGAGAAGTTTCCAGAAGGATATTTTGTGCCCGGACGTATGGCTATGACCTGTTGTGCGGATGACATGGCATTTTTGGGCTATGCTTGTGAATTTGCCGGTGCAGGTGCCCTGAAACAGAAGGAATGGGTGAAGGTGACTGCCACAGTGACCAGAGAGTACTGGGAGGACTACAAGGGAGAAGGTCCTATGCTTCATGCCATCAGTGTGGAGAAAACCAAGGCTCCCAAGGAAGAAGTAATTAATTTCGTATAGTGTTTATTGTGAGGCAGAAGGCTCTGATTTTCCATATGTCGAAATTTGACCAATATCAGGAAATCAGAGCTTTTTTGTACCCAAAAGGCCCGGACTATGATAATATATAATAAGAAAATCTGCTATGGAGCATGAATTTGAACAAAACATGGCAAAATAACGAGGTATATAAGTATGGATTTATTGATAGGTTTGTTAATTCCCTTTCTGGGGACCACATTGGGAGCTTCTTGTGTATTCTTTTTGAAAAAGGAAATCAATCCCAATGTGCAAAGAGCGTTTACGGGATTTGCGGCAGGTGTCATGGTGGCAGCCTCTGTATGGTCCCTTCTGATTCCCGCAATGGACATGTGCGAGGATATGGGCAAGCTGGCCTTTGTGCCTGCACTGGTAGGTTTCCTTCTGGGTATTGGCTTTTTACTTCTAGTGGATTCCCTGGTTCCTCACCTCCATTTGGGACAATCGGAGCCGGAAGGTAAAAAGAGTAATTGGGGCAAAACAGCTATGCTGATGATGGCGGTAACGATTCATAATCTTCCGGAGGGTGCTGCCTGTGGAGCAATTTTTGCAGGGGTGCTTTCCGGTAGTGGTGATGTGACTATGGCAGGAGCCATTGCTTTGTCCATTGGTATTGCCATCCAGAACTTCCCGGAAGGAGCAATTATTTCCTTGCCGCTACGTAGCGAGGGACATGGACGGGGCAAGAGTTTTCTGCTGGGTGCCATTTCCGGTATTGTGGAGCCCATTGGAGCTATTTTAGCTATATTGCTGGCTGGTTTTGTGACTCCTATTTTGCCCTATATGCTGGCCTTTGCAGCGGGTGCAATGATTTATGTAGTAGTGGAGGAATTGGTGCCGGAAGCAAGTGTCGGAGAGCATTCCAATCTGGGAACCATTGCGTTTGCGGTGGGTTTTGCACTGATGATGATATTGGATGTGGCACTTTCCTAAGAAATTTGGTAGGTTACAAGGATGGATAAGGAAAAGGAATTACAACAGTTGGCTAATCGTCTGCGGGAGTTGGCGGAAAAGTCATTTCAGCAGAATATATTTACTTTTTCAGGCTTTCTGGGCTTAAGTGAGCAGGATGTACTTTGGAGACTGGAAAGGGAACTGAATTATGCAGGGATGACCCTATTCGGAGGCTTTGAACAGTCAGACCGTAAGATTGTGCGTTTCGGCAGAGCTGAGGAGATGGGCTATGAGGTGGATTTTCCCATTGCCTGTATCCATATCTGTCCATTGATGAAGAAATTTGCGGAGAAACTGTCCCATCGGGATTTTCTGGGAGCCCTGATGAATCTTGGGATTGAACGGAGTACCCTGGGAGATATTCAGGTGGGAGAAAGTGAGGCTTATCTCTTTTGTTTGGATTCCATGGCAGAGTATATCTGTGAGAATCTGACACAGATAAAGCATACCCATGTGAAATGTATGCCTGTGGAGCAGTATCAGGAGCTTCCCCGGGAGGAACCGGAGCGGGAAGAGATACAGGTTAGTTCCCTACGTTTGGATGGTTGCATCTCCAAAGTGTACAACATTTCCAGAAGTGAATGTTTGGAATTGTTCCGTACCGGCAAGATATTTGTGGACGGCAGATTATGTGAAAACAATTCCAGGAACCTAAAAGGCGTAGAAACCATCAATGTCCGCGGAAAGGGGAAGTTTCGGCTGGAGGGAGAGGCCAGGGAAACCCGGAAGGGGAAGCTGCGGATTGTCGTAGCTGTATATCGATAGTGGATGATAAAACGCATGATTTTAATATTTGCGAAAGGCCTGTTATAAAGTGTAACAGGCTTTTCTCTTAAACAAATCTTAAACATTTGACTCATTTTATGTTAAAAAACACCTTGCTATAATAGGACCATGAGGAGGCAGAAGATGTACCATATTTTACTCTGTGATGATGAAAAGGATATTGTAAATGCACTGAAGATTTATCTTCATGATGAAAATTATAAGTTGTTTGAAGCATACAACGGCAAGGAAGCACTGGAGATGATTGAGAAAGAAGAAATACATCTGGTGCTGATGGATATTATGATGCCTGAGATGGACGGCATCACAGCCATGGTCAAAATTCGGGAAAAGTGTAATGTGCCAGTAATTTTATAAACTGCTAAAAGTGAGGATTCGGATAAAATTCTGGGGCTTACGGTGGGAGCAGATGATTACATTACCAAACCCTTTAATCCGGTGGAGGTGGCTGCCAGAGTGAAGTCCCAGCTTCGCCGTTATATGCAGTTGGGCGGTGGCACACCTAAACAGGATGTGCTGAAGGTGGATGGTATCGAAATGGACGATTTGGAAAAGAAGGTCACATTGGATGGAGAACCGGTGACACTGACGCCTACGGAATACGATATCCTGCGTCTGCTGATGAGGCATCCCGGCCAGGTGTTTTCCCCGAAGCAGATATATCAAAGTATATGGAATGACTTGCCCTATGGAAGTGAAAGCACGGTAGCGGTACATGTAAGACACCTTCGGGAGAAACTGGAGATTAATCCTGCAGAGCCCAGATATTTGAAAGTGGTCTGGGGACAGGGATACAAGATTGAGAAAGGGAGACATACATGAGTGAGGAAAAGAATAGATTGGAAGAGGAAGCCTATCTGTCTGACCGTGAGGTAGACATGGTGCCGGATGGGGAAAACCTATGGGAGGCCGAGGCGCCTTCGCAACCGGGGAATCCACAGGAATCCAAAGAAAAAGGAAAAATGCCCCGAAAAAAAGTGAAAAGGACCCTTAAGGGGAACCGCGTGGTACAGTTTTTTGCCCATATTTTATTTGTATGTGTTACATTAATCGCTGTAGGAATATCCTGCCTGTGCATATATATGTATGCAAATAATATGTACACCATGAATTTCAGTGAATTTTATCAGCGAATGAGCTACTACATGGTCTATGAGCAGAAGGAAGAAATATTGGATTACATATGGTCTCAGGATATTACAGGATTATCTCGAAATCTGGAAGATACCAATGTAAACTATTATTATTACAAGAATGAAGAGGTTATTTACAGCCATGTGAGTCATTGGACAGAGAATCCGTATGTATATGAATTCTCCGTTTATTATAGTGGTTGGGATGATACTCTTGAGGAACGTTTAACGGTAGTGATTGACGAAACCTTTGCGAAGCAGGATATTTTTAGAACCATCTATGAATTATCCGGTGCTGTTTATCCCTATCGATACGGGGCACCCATGGCTACAGCCATTAGTATCTTAGTGGCATTAGGGCTCTTTTACTTTCTTATGTGCTCTGCCGGTTACAAGAACGGTGAAGAAGGAATTGTTCCCGGAGTACTGGCACCGGTGCATTTGGAGATTATTACTGTGGTATATACAGTGGTGCTGTGCATGGGTATTATGGCCGTGCATGAAATGTCTACCCGTAGCTTTCTGGGAAATTTGGTGTTAGTTACCAGCTTCCTTATATTGGCACTGCTATGGACGATGGTTTTCTGTCGGGAAGTGGCTGTCAGAATAAAAAGAGGTGTTTTGATAAAACAAACCTTGATATATTGTATTTTACACTTCCTTTGGAAGGGATTGAAAAAATTAGGGCAGGTACTGAAAGGCATGTTATGCTGGGTGCCACTGGTACATAAGACGATACTGATTTTCTTGTTTATTTGTTTTCTGGAGTTAATGGGACTACTAATTTGGGGTGAAGAGGAACTGGTTGTTCTTTGGATATTGGAGAAGCTTATTTTGTTACCGGTATGCATTTATGTGGCAGCTCTGTGTAAAAAATTGCTTCATGGTACGGAAGCTTTGGCGGAAGGCAGGCTGAGCTATAAGGTGGATACAGAGAAAATGTTTGGTGAATTCAAAGAGCATGGGGAAAATCTGAATCAGATTTCCTTGGGGATTGCCAGAGCAGTGGATGAGCGTACCAAGAGCGAGCGTATGAAGACGGAGCTGATTACCAATGTATCCCATGATATTAAGACTCCGTTGACTTCAATTATTAATTATGCGGATTTGGTGGGGAATGAGCCTACTGAAAATGAGAGGATAAAAGAATATGCAGAGGTATTATTACGTCAGTCCAAGCGTCTGAAAAAGCTTCTGGATGATTTGTTGGAGGCCTCCAAGGCCACTACCGGGACTTTGGAATGTCATTTTGTTCCCTGTGAAGTAGGAGTGTTGTTGACTCAGGCAGCAGGAGAGTATGAGCAGGCATTTGCAGATAAAGGCTTGGAATTGCTGATGGACCGCCCGGAGGAGAATGTGACCGTCATAGCAGATGGTAAGCATATGTGGAGAGTATTTGATAATCTACTGAATAATATCTGCAAGTATTCCCAGGAGCATTCCCGGGTATATATTAGTCTGCATAAGAATGAGGATAGTGCAGAGATTATTTTCCGTAATATGTCCAAGTTTGCATTGAATATTACCGGAGAAGAACTGGAAGAGCGTTTTGTAAGAGGGGATAAGTCCTGGAATATGGAGGGAAACGGGCTTGGCTTATCCATTGCCAGGAGCTTGGTAGAACTGCAAAATGGTCAGATGCAGGTGGTGACGGATGGGGATTTGTTTAAGGTAATTTTAACCTTTGAGTTAATGGAAGAAAATTAATGGTTCATAAATTTTATGGCGTGTGCCCCACAGAAAAACCGGAGGGAACTTCCTCCGGTTTTTTGTTATTCAGATTCTTTATGGTCCCAATATTCACATTCCGTGCCGATGATTTCACCGGTAAAGGGCGTGCCATCCTTACGTTTATAATGGGCGGTAGCTTTAAAGACATAGCGGGCACCCAGATAGAGCAGGGGAATGTTGGCAAAGACAATAAGGATATTTCCCAAATCGGAAATGGCCCATAAATTGCCCAAATCCAGTCCTGCCAAGGAGCATAGGAT
>JAFUKS010000272.1 GCA_017473445.1 Lachnospiraceae bacterium | reverse complement strand
TGAGGTGTAAGTGCAGTAATGTACTCAGCTGACATTTACTAATCGGTCGAGAGCTTAATCTAATTTGGTCACATGCAACGGATGTAAAGATAATTTGGTGTTCGGTTTTGAAGGTACAAAACCTTTAATAAGGCCCAGTGGCTCAGTTGGTTAGAGCGCCGCCCTGTCACGGCGGAGGTCGACGGTTCGAGTCCGTTCTGGGTCGTTTATGGGGTCTTAGCTCAGCTGGGAGAGCATCTGCCTTACAAGCAGAGGGTCATAGGTTCGAGCCCTATAGGCCCCATTTACTTTCTGAAGTATGCCTATTTGATTATGCTGGTGTGGCGGAATAGGCAGACGCAAGGGACTTAAAATCCCTCGGGGGCAACCCCGTGCCGGTTCAAGTCCGGCCACCAGCAGTATTTTAAGAGTAGGAGAAACGTTGAAAATTCAGCGTTTCTCCTATTTTTGTATTATTGTTTGCGTATACGGAGAGAATGCTCTTTGTAGTTGCTGTTATTGTTGAAAAATATATGATAAACTGTATTCGGAGGTAGATAGTATGAACGCGGTGGACATAGGTAAGTATTTAACAGAATTACGAAAGTATTATGGGATAACACAAGAGGAGCTTGCTGTTAGAGTGGGTGTAACCAGACAGGCAGTGTCAAAGTGGGAAACCGGAACTACAATTCCGGATATAGAAATATTGATGAATCTGTCTGAAATATATGGAATTTCTATTAATGATATTCTCAAAGCGGATCTGACAAACATAAAATTTCAAAAGGAAATTGTTTTTCCTGAAAAAAATAAAAATGAAAAAGAGATTTTTGTGATTGGTTGCGGAAGATGGGGAACGTTTATTGCGTGGTATTTGGATAAAATAGGGCATAAGGTGTCTTTATATGGTAGAGAGCAGTCCGAAAATATGAAAGAATTGCTTAAAAGCAGGAAAAATCAATATGTGTCCTTAACGGAAACAATCCAATTAACTACCACATATGAAGATTTACATAAGGCGGATTATGTAATTATCTCAGTAAGTGCTCAAAAGCTACAAGAAGTTTCTTATGAACTGGCCAATCAGTTTTTGTGTGGGAAGACCATCGTATTATGTATGAAAGGAATAGAGATTGAATCAGGACGCAGATTATCTCAGATTGTATCGGACACCGTAGACCATAGCAATAAAATTGCAGTGTGGCTGGGACCGGGACATGTGCAGGAATTTTATAGAGGTATACCTAACTGTATGATAATTGACAGTAATGATGAGTTAGTTAAGGACGAATTGATTCATAATTTTTCAAGTGAACTGATCCGCTTTTATTATGGAACGGACTTAATTGGCAATGAGATAGGAGCAGCTGCAAAGAATGTGATTGGAATTGCGGCAGGAATGTTAGAAGGGTTGGACTTGTCTTCTTTAAAAGGTGCTTTAATGGCAAGAGGAACTAGTGAAGTTGCAAGACTTATTGTAGCAATGGGCGGAAAAGCAAGTACAGTGTATGGATTGTGCCATTTAGGTGATTACGAAGCAACCTTATTTTCTGAACATAGTCATAACCTTTGTTTTGGGAAAAATATTGTGCAAGGGAAAACATACCATCAACTTGCGGAAGGATATTATACGGTAAAGGCTATTAGAAATTTAGGAAAAGCATATGGTGTGGAATTGCCGATTTGTGAAGCGGTATATCAAATTGTATATGAGAAAAAAGAACCCAAAAGTATATTAAAAAGCCTTTTTGATAGAAGTCTAAAAAATGAATTTCTAAAATGAAATAAGAGAAATACAACAGAACTGCTGTATTTCTCTTACTTTTTTAGTGCTTAAAACTGTCTTAAAGATATTTGTCGCAGGTCAAATAGAAATATTAAAGGGATGGTGTTCTTGTTATTTGGCCCCAATGTAGTAAAATCCGTTAGAACTGTTTCCGTTCATTGTCCGAAAGGTCAAATGCTCAAAGTGTTTGGTTGCAAAAGAAGCTGTCAGTTCTTTTATGTAAGCTTCACTGTGATGTCTGAGGGTAGCCCCTTCCGGAAGCTCAAATACTCCGTAATTTTCATATTGGGTTTCATATTTTTTGTACCGGGTAACATTTCGTTCATCCGTATTAAGCAGAAAGTCATTGATGTACAAGATTCCGCCCGGCTTGAGTACTCGTTTGATTTCCTCAATAAGTTTTTGTTGTTCTAAATCGGAGGGAATACAGGTTAGTACCGCAAATAGGATGACCGCATCAAAATGATTATCCGGGAAATCGATGTTATCCCCTTCTTTTACAAGTAAATTTAAATAAGGAAATTGGGTTTTCCCACGCTCAATCATTCCGGTTGAGAAATCAATACCGGTAAGATTCCGATAGCCCTTTTGGTAGAGTTCATTTAGGGTTCTTCCGTATCCGCAGCCCACATCTAATATTTTGGCGTCAGTGTTTACGTATTGCCCGAAAGCCTCTGCTTGAAAAGGGGTTGTAAATTCTTTTGTGTCTGAGACACTATTCCAATATGCTTTTGCTTCCATAGGGAATTGGACTAATATCTCGTTGAGATTGATATTTTTTATTGCCTGTTCAATTATATTACGGCATTCTCTATAGCCTTCTATCAAACAATCCTTAGGGTCTGTGATCCGGGGATCCAAAAGACTTACTCTGTCAGAGGGGATACCGTATTCTGTTATCAGTTTTTCCATGATGATATTGTCCAATGCAAAATAGTAGTATTCATTTCCTAAGAGTTCTTGTGATATTTTACGTCGTTTCCTTCCGGCTATTTCTATGCCGATTTCTTCTAAAACTGTCCGGGTATTGGAGCTTACTTCCTTTGTGTCGTCGGCATGAATACCACAGCTACACACTTCAATCTTGTCTTTCCAAGTATGGCGAGCTATATACTCGGCCATAATAGACCTTGAATTATTACCATTACAAACAAAGCATATCTTCTTACAATCCATTTTTCTACCTCGCTTTTTATTAATTGGTTTTTTCTATTATAAATGCTATAATAAATCCATTATATGAGATTTCTCACATGGAGGCATGAGATGAAACAAATAAGTGAAAGCAATCCATTGCAGGATTTTTTTGAAATGGACATTCGACCTTATATTTCCCTCAAAGAATTTGAGCCGGATGAATTTATTATTCGTGAAGGAGAGAGACCGACCTATCTATATTATTTGCTGGAGGGAAGAGCCAAGCTGTTTATCTCTCAGGAGAATGGTAGTATTTCGCTGATTAATTTCATAGAAGCCCCCTGCTTTATAGGTGAAATGGAACTGCTGGATGCAAACAGACTGCCCCAGGGATTGAAAGCCATATCTACTTGCAGCTGTTATCAGATTGATATATCCGGGTGTGGGGACCGGATATTGCGAGATGTGAAATTTTTGCGATATTTGTGCAGATTCCTTAGTACAAAGGCTACCCAAAATACTGATAATTATATGCGAAATCAGTCCTATCCGTTGAAGATACGACTGGCGGAATTTATTTTAAAAATGGCTGTAAACGGTTACTACCGTGAGCCCCATACGGAAGCAGCTGAATTTCTGGGGGTAACCTATCGCCATCTTCTGTATGTTCTGGCACAATTTGTGAAGGAAGGTATTTTAGAAAAAACAAAGCAGGGCTACGAGGTGAAAAAAACGGAGGCGTTGCGGGGCTTAATAAAGAATGAGGTACATAATTCCCAATATTGACAGTTATATGGTTCATCCATACAATAAAATTAGGTTGAATTTTTATGCGTGAGAGGGGTGAGTGCGATTTATAGAATTTCATTGAGTGAGGCTCGTGAAGGAATGGTTTTGGTAGAGCCTGTAATGACAGAGGATAAGCAGCAATATCTTTTGAAAGCCGGACAGGTTTTGACCAGGGGCATGATAAAGAGAATGATGGATATGAATATATTGCTGATTTCTGTTGCTGATATTTATTCTTTGCAGATTAGTCCCATTGATCAGATACATTCTATTTTAGAGAAAGCCTATCAGACGGCAATTGCTAAGTATTCTTCACCGCAGCAGGTGGGAAATAAAAGAGATGATATTCCCCGTATTGTACAGAAGATGAATGAGATTGTTGCAAGGATTATTCAGGATGAAATGATACTGAACTACTGTTTACAGATGAGGATGGTAAAGGAGCGGAATTTATTTCAAAAGGCAGTAGAGACTTCTGTATTTTCAGGATTACTTGCGGGTGTATACGGTTGCAATATGGAAGAATTGTTTGATATCATGGTAGGCGGGTTGTTACATGATGCCGGGTGTCTGGAAATGACCTTTCTTATTGGAAAAGCAGATAAAATGCCTCAGGAGGAATTGTTATGGAAGGAGCATCCTACATATGGTTATTATTTTGCCATACAGAACAATTTGCCCCGAGAGGTAGCTGAAATTATTCAAGCCCATGAGGAAAGGATAGACGGCTCCGGCTATCCGAAACAGCTGAAGGGGGATGAGATACCCCTAGGTGCCAGAATTGTGGCTATTTGTGCTACTATTACAGAAGGTATCGTATACGAAGGCATGAAGCCCTATGAAGCAATGGAAATCATATATGCCACCAGCGGAGTGTATTTTGACAGTCGTTTGGTGAAGCTGTTTGTGGGAAGTGTTGCACTCTATCCCATGGGAGCATTGGTTCGCTTGTCAACGGGTGAAATAGGTGTTATTATTAATATTCGTAAGAATTTTGGGGCACGTCCTATTGTAAATGTACATTACAATAGCTTTTATAAGCCGCTTTCCCAGCCCAAGGTAGTAGATTTGGGACAGCAAAGGACCATATTTATTGAAGAGATATTAGAATAAGCAGATGCGAAAGGAAAATATCCGAATGGAGACATTAATCAAAGGCAAGATTTCCAGAGCTTTTTTTCATATTAAAACCTTGCTGAAATGGTTGCTCATCAGTGTGGGAATTGGTTTACTGGTAGGTGCGATCAGTATCCTGTTTGGCTATCTGCTTATCTATGCCAATACCTTCCGGGAGCAGCATTCCTGGGTGATTCTGACCTTGCCGGTGGGCGGTCTGGTGATTGTATTTTTGTACCGTTTTTTCAAAAATAAAAAGGATACCGGTACCAATATGGTCATTGCATCCATCCATTCTTCTAAGGATATCCCTTTTAAGATGGCCCCCTTGATATTTATCACTACCATTATTACCCATTTGTGCGGTGGTTCTTCAGGACGGGAGGGTGCTGCTATTCAGTTGGGCGGTAGCATTGCCAATCAAGTGGGCAAGGTGATTAAGCTGAATGAAAATGACCGGCATATTATTGTCATGTGTGGTATGAGTGCCGGATTCTCCGCACTCTTTGGGACGCCTATGGCAGCGGCTATTTTTTCCCTGGAGGTCATTAGTATCGGTATTATGCATTATTCTGCATTGGTTCCCTGCGTGACGGCGGCGATGATTGCCCATTTTCTGGCACAGTTTTGTAGGGTGCCGGCAGAGATATTTCCGGTGACGGATATTCCCCCCATGGACCCTTATATTTTCTTTCAAATAGTAGTATTTGCAGCTGTAGTAGCAGGAGTAAGTATTTTGTTCTGCATTATGCTTCATACTTCCGAGCATTTATATAAGAAGTTTTTCAAAAATTCCTATATACGCATTTTTGCGGCGGGCTGTTTTATTGTTTTATTGACGATTATTTTTCAGACAGATGATTATTTGGGCCCCGGTATGAGTATGATAGAGAATGTATTTCATACAGGAGAAGCTGCATATTATAGTTTCTTTTTGAAAATGTTATTTACGGCAGTGACTCTGGGTGCCGGCTTCAAGGGCGGTGAAATCGTCCCTTCTTTCTGTATTGGTGCAACCTTTGGATGTGCAGTGGCTTCCTTAATGGGTATGCCCACAGGAATTGTTGCAGCATGTGGTATGGTGGGAGTGTTTTGCGGCGTGACCAATTGTCCCATTACCTCACTACTCATTTCTTTTGAATTATTTGGATTTGAAGGAATGCCTTATTATTTGGTGACTGTGGCAGTCAGTTACATGCTTTCTGGTTACTATGGTTTGTACCGGGCACAAAAAATTATGTATTCCAAAACCGAGACCAATTTTGTGAATCGGGTGGCAAAGTAATATTTTTCTTTATATGGGATATACTTTTCTTGAAGGATAAGAAAGGAAGTGACCATATGATAGAACAGGATACAATTAAACTGCTCAGAGAATGTGATGCAGGTGTAAAAATGGGCGTGGCCTCCATCGATGATGTGTTGGAAAAGGTCAAAAGTGATAAACTGAAGCGTCTGCTGAATGATTGTAAAGTAGAGCATGATGCGTTAAAGGGTGAAATCCTGGAGTTGTTGAATAAATACCAGGATGATGGGAAGGAACCCAATCCCATGGCTAAGGGTATGTCTTGGATGAAGACCAATATGAAGCTGATGATGGATGAATCTGATGCCACCATTGCAGAGCTGATGACCGATGGGTGTAATATGGGTGTGAAATCTCTGAATGAATATCTGAATCAGTACAAGGCTGCGGATGAAGTGTCCAAGGATATTGCTAAGCGTCTGATTAAGCTGGAGGACAAGCTGGCTAAAGATATTCGTGAGTTTCTCTAAGGAATATTATACTGGACAAGGCACTCACCGTTGACAAAAGGGTAGTCCACACTGTAGAATACCAATAGAATATGATACTGCCACCGGGTAGTGAATGTAAAGCATTCGTTTACACATCGTTAGGTCTTAGAAGATGTGTATGCGGATGCTTTTTTAGGAGGTTAGAATGAGGAAATCATTGGAAAATTTGGAAAAGCGGGATTGGATATTGTGGGGGATTTCCATGGTAATGGTAGTAGTGTCTAATCTATTGACCGGGACGGTTGATTTGGTAAATCTGGCGGCTACTGTGATTGGAGTGACGGCTCTTATATTCGTGGCTAAGGGGGATGTGCTGGGGCAGGTGCTTACTTTTGTGTTTGCAGTACTGTATTCCATTACTTCCTGGCGCTTCCGGTATTATGGAGAAATCCTTACTTATCTGGGCATGTCAGCTCCCATTGCGTTGTTGTCAGTTGTTTCCTGGCTAAAAAATCCCTATGAAAAGGGAAAGGTAGAGGTGAAAATCCAGAGACTGAATAGAAAGCAGACCGTATTGCTATGGGGATTGACTATAATGGTCACAGGTGTCTTTGGTTGGATGCTGTATTTGTTGGATACACCCAATCTGCTTTTTAGTACCATATCTATTTCCACCAGCTTTCTGGCATCGGCACTGATGTTTTTCAGGAATTCCAATTATGCATTGGCTTATGGCGCAAATGATGTGGTACTGATTATATTGTGGGTGCTGGCAAGTATGGAAAATATTACATATTTACCTATGGTTGCATGCTTTACCATGTTTCTGATCAATGATTTGTACGGCTATTTTAGCTGGCGCAAGAGGGAATCCAGTCAAGGCTTGCTACCGGGGAAAGAAACGGAGCGACTTTAGCACCTCAAATTGACGCTGGTAGTTCTATAGGCTAAAATAGAAGGTGGATAAAATAAAACCGGAAACGGTATTTAGGGATACAAATGAAAGGATGATGCAGATGAAGGTATTGGTATTAAACGGAAGTCCCAAGGGAGAGTACAGTATTACCTTGCAGACCGTGCGTTATTTGGAAAAGAAGTTTGTGCAGTGTGAATTTGAGGTGCTTCATGTGGGACAACGGATCAAAACGCTGGAGCAGGATTTTACCAAGGCAAAGGAGCAGCTGGAGCAGGCAGATGTGCTGTTGTTTTCCTATCCTGTGTATACTTTTATTGCACCATATCAATTACATCGGTTTATTGAATTGATGAAGCAGAACGGGGTACAGGTACAGGGGAAATTTGCCAGTCAGATTACCACTTCCAAGCATTTTTATGATGTGACAGCCCATCGGTATGTGATGGAGAATGCCTGGGATATGGGGCTCAAATTTGTTAAGGGCCTGTCTGCGGATATGGATGACTTGCTCTCAGAACAGGGGAGAAGTGAGGCTGTGAAATTTTGGGACTATTTCCTGTGGTGTATGAAACAGGATAGTTTTGAAACGATTCCTCTGAAACAGAACATTCCGAACCTGGTGGAGGCTACTCTGCCAAAAGAGACTGAATTAGTCAATGGGAAAGATGCTATTAAGGAAGAGGAGACTACAGGAAAAGAGGTGGTAATCGTAACCGATTGCAGACCCGAGAATCGGGCTCTGCAAGGGATGATTGACCGGTTCCGAAGGGTGTTGGACGTTCCCAGTCGAATCGTGAATATTAGCGAGTACCCTTTCCGGGGAGGGTGTCTTGGCTGCTTTAACTGTGCTGTTTCCGGCAAGTGTATATATATTGATGGTTTTGATGAATTCTTGCGTCAGAATATTCAGGGTGGCGCGGCCATCGTATATGCTTTTTCCATAAAGGACCATTCCATGGGGGCTACCTTTAAGCTTTACGATGACAGACAGTTTTGTAACGGACATCGTACCGTGACCATGGGAACTCCGGTGGGCTATTTGGTAGATGGTCATTACAGTCAGGAAGAAAATCTGCGTATGATTATAGAAGGTCGTAGCCAGGTGGGAGGGAATTTTCTGGCAGGAGTAGCCACCAACGAGCAGAATACGGATAGAAATATTGATTGTCTGGCGGCAAGTCTGAGCTATGCCTTGACCCATCAGCACACTCAGCCCGCTAATTTCTATGGGGTGGGCGGTATGAAGATTTTTAGAGATTTAATATATCTGATGCGGGGTATGATGAAGGCGGACCACAAATTTTATAAGGCCCACGGGCAGTATGATTTTCCGCAGAAGAAAAAGGGAATGGTGCTGAAAATGTATCTGGTTGGTATGCTTTTATCCAATCCGAAACTGAAGAGCAAAATGGGAAATCAGATGAACGAGGGAATGATTGCTCCCTACCGGAAAGTGTTGGATGAGGAATAGTAAGAAAGTACTATGAATTAAGAGATAAAATTGGGGTTCTACTTGAATTTGTACAGGGAATGGTGTAAACTTTATTTATCAACACACAAAGGAGGAGACCACAATGGGTAAATTTGTAGTAAAGAAAACAAACACCGGGGTTAAATTTGATCTGAAGGCAGCAAACGGACAGGTAATCGCTACTTCCGAGGTATACAATTCTGATGCAGCATGCAAGAATGGTATCGCCAGCGTGCAGAAGAATGCTCCTGTTGCAGCAATCGAGGATCAGACAGTGGAAGGATATGCTACTGAAAAGAATCCTAAGTTTGAAATTTATAGTGATAAGGCCGGCGAGTTCAGATTCCGTCTGAAAGCAACCAATGGTCAGGTAATTGCAGTGAGCGAGGGATATACCTCTATGGCCAGCTGCAAGAATGGTGTCGAGTCCGTTCAGAAGAACGCTGTAGATGCTGAGATAGTAGAAGAATAATTTGATTTTTACTGATGAGAAACGGCTCCCGTAGCTTGGGGAGCCGTTTTTATCGGTTGTTTTACAGGAGAGAAAAAGTTTGAAATGGGAATATAACAGAAGCATTTGTTATATTGTGACAGTTTTTTTACTGATTATAGGAATGTGCCAGGGACGAATCCAGGCAGATTTCTGTTTTGAGTGGGACAAAAATGGTCAGGTAGTAGACTTTTTTGATTCTACGATGGATGATGTATCTTCTGCGGAACTGAATTCCGGAGATTACATGAGATTCCAAGAATTATCAATGAATACGAAAGCTATATCTGCTGAGGGTAAGCGTATCCTTGCCAGATTTTTTGTGCAGCTGCTACAGGCAGTTGTTTTCTTGTCTTGTTTTTCTATTTTTCAAAGAACAGAAGCGATATGGGGTCTGGGAGAAGGGACCAGTACGCATATTATCGTACGATATCTACATCAAAAGGATGGCAAAAAATAAGATTCCCTGATTTAGGAACAATATAAGGTGTACCGAACGGATGGAGTGTCTCTTGAAGGAGGCGCTTGTTTTGGTGCGACTAAATGAAAGAAGGGAGAAGAACGAGAGATGTTCTTAGACATTTTTGCGGGTGTGTTATGCGTAATTGTATTAGCAGCCGGCGTATGGTGTTGGTGGATGGAAACTCACGGAGGAAGAAAGTAAAATGGTAATTTTGTGGAATATAGTGTTATTAATAGTAGGATTTGCAATGTTAGTAAAGGGTGCGGATTGGTTTGTGGATGGTGCGGCAGGCATTGCCAGTAAGTTGAAAATCCCACAGCTGGTAATTGGTCTGACCATCGTGGCTATGGGTACCAGTGCGCCGGAAGCAGCCGTAAGTATTACAGCAGCGTTAAAAGAAAACGCGAGCATTGCAATCGGAAATGTAGTGGGCAGTAATATTATGAATATTTTAATTATACTAGGTGTTACAGCGGTAATTATAGCCATGTCTATTCAGAAATCAACAGTAATGGTTGAGATTCCCTTTATGATTGCAATTACGGTGATATTGATTGGGATGGGAAAAACCGGTGGACAAATCAGCAGACTGGAAGGTGTTATTCTCTGGGTGCTGTTCCTGGCATATTTAACGTACTTATTTTTCCTGGCACGAAAGGGCAAGGAAGAAGATGTAGAAGAGAAGCGGAGCGTATGGAAACTGTTGCTTTTTATGATTTTGGGCGGTGTATTGGTTGTATGGGGTAGTAATTTCACCGTAGACAGCGCCACAGTCATTGCCAGAACGGTGGGTATCAGTGAACATTTCATTGGTTTGACCATTATTGCTTTTGGTACTTCGTTACCTGAGTTTGTAACATCTGTTACTGCAGCCAGAAAGGGAAATGCGGATATTGCGGTAGGTAATATTGTAGGAAGCAATATTTTCAATATTCTGTTTATTTTGGGTACCACTGCATTAATTACACCTATTCCCTATGCATCAGCATTTATTATTGATGGCATTGTAGCAGTAGCTACCGGAGTTGTATTATGGTTGGCAGTGTTTAAAAAACTGGAGCTGAAGAGGGGCTGGGGTATTATTATGCTGGTCCTGTATGCAGCGTATTTTGTTTATTTGGTACAATTGTAAAAAGATTACATAAAACCTGTGTTTTTTCATTTTTTCTTATGGTAAATCCCCCCTGTTTTGAGGTATACTGTAAGGAAAGAGAAAACGCAGGTTTTCTCGTATAAGGGACAAAATGTACGGAGGTTACATATGAAGACTACTTTTAATTTGCAGGAATATAAGGATTTGGCCCGACTTACCAATGCGGAAGGTATGGTTCTTTTAAAAAATGATGCACAGCTGCTTCCTTTGGCTAAGGGAAGCAAGATTGCTTTGTTTGGACGAAGCCAGCTGAATTATTATAAAAGTGGCACCGGTTCAGGAGGTGCAGTAAATACCGAATATGTAACAAGTATATTGGATGCACTCATGGCTGATGATACCTATCAGCTGGATGAGCGCCTGCTCCGGACCTATCAGTCGTGGGTAGAGCAGCATCCCTTTGATGTAGGAAACGGCTGGGCTACAGAGCCTTGGAGTCAGCTGGAAATGCCTCTGTCTCAGGAGCTGGTACAGGAGGCGGCGAATACATCGGATGTGGCAGTGATTATTATTGGCCGTTTAGCCGGTGAGGATAGAGATAATGCAGCAGTGGCAGGCAGCTATTTACTTACGGTGGAAGAGGAAAGCATGCTGGAACTGGTATGCAGGCAATTCTCCAAGACAGTGGTACTGCTTAATACAGGCAATATCATTGACATGAAATGGGTGGATAAATATCAGCCTTCTTCTGTACTCTATGTATGGCAGGGGGGTCAGGAAGGGGGCAGTGCTGTTCTGGATGTGTTAAAGGGAGTTGTACCTCCCAGTGGTAAGCTGGCAGACACCATTGCTTATGATATAACAGATTATCCCTCTACGCCCTATTTTGGCGATCCGAACAGAAACTTTTATGTGGAAGATATTTTTGTGGGTTACCGTTATTTTGAGACCTTTGCCGCAGACAAGGTAATGTATCCCTTTGGATATGGTTTGTCTTATACGGAGTTTGATTTAGAACAAGCGGATTTTACTTATCAGAATGGTATTGTAACAGTGCGGTGTACGGTTACCAATGTGGGGCAGTACAAGGGAAAAGAAGTGGTGCAGCTATATTGTGAAGCACCCCAGGGTAAGCTGGGCAAGGCGGCCAGAGTCTTGTGCGGATTTGCCAAAACCAAAGATTTACAGCCCGGAGAAAGTCAGCAGGTAGAGATTTCCTGCGATGAATATGTTTTTTCATCCTATGATGATTCCGGTGTAACAGGAAATATTTATGCCTATTGTTTGGAAGCGGGTGAGTATCGTTTTCATTTGGGTAGCAGTATCAGAAATACTACTGTGGCAGGTAGCTTCTGTCTGGAGGAATGTAAAGTATTGCAGCAGCTGAAGCAGGCTATGGCACCTACGGTTGCCTTTGAGCGAATGAGAGCGGTAGTCACTGCTGATGGAGTAGTCCCCGGTAAGGAAAATGTCCCTCTGCGTCAGTATAATCCTATGGATATTTTAAAAGCCAACCGCCCCGGAGATATCTCTATTACAGGCGACAAAGGATAT
>JAFUKS010000271.1 GCA_017473445.1 Lachnospiraceae bacterium | reverse complement strand
GCATAAGCATGCACCAGTTCCTGATTCCCTTTTGCCACTGCATCCGTCAATACAAAGAGCACGTAAGTACTGTACACAAATGCTGCCCCTGCTCCCAATGCCACCAGGGTATCCATATTGGGTGCCTTGTGTAGCAGCCCCTTAAAACCGTTTACAAAAAATTTCTGATTAATAACCATCAGGGTAGCCGTCAGCAGCAGTTGCAGCAATCCCAATGCCACAGGATTTCCCGCAAAAAAAACCGGTACCGGCCAGCCCCACATGGCATGTCCCATGGAAAAGTACATCAGCACAATTAAAAAGCCCAGGCTGATCCAGAGTCTCCGCTTCATAGCGGGAGTCTCTCTATCCTCCAAACCGGCATCTCCGGTTACATCACCGGCAGCACCATCTGCATGTCCTATGCCTTCCCCGTTCCCACTTCTTCGCAAAGAAGCACCATAGCCTGCACGCTCCACTGCCTTAATAATCTCATGGCTGTGAGCACTGCCCTCCACACTCATGGAATTGGTCAATAAGCTGACATTACAACTATCCACACCGGACACCTTGCTTACCGCCTTTTCTACCCGGGCACTACATGCTGCACAACTCATTCCTGTTATATGATAATGTTCCATTTGCTACTCTCTTTCCGTCGGTAAGTTATAACTTACTACTCCTCCATTATACTCTTCCGCCTTCTTTTAAGCAAGCCCAACACTTTCCGGTTTGCGAAATTGACCTTCCGTGGTATGATAGTTGTGAATAAAACGACTTTTATTTTTGAAAGGATCTTCTATGAAATATTTAAAGCAATTGGCTATCATCCTAAGTATCACCCTGATTGGTGAAATTTTGCATCATCTGATTCCCCTTCCCGTTCCTGCGGGAATTTACGGATTGGTACTTTTATTTGTGGCATTGATGACCGGATTGTTAAAGCCTGAGGCTATCCGGGATACCGCCAAATTTCTTTTGGAGATTATGCCCATATTATTTGTTCCCGCAGGAGTAGGACTCCTAAGTACCTGGCCCCAGTTAAAACCAATCTTGGTACCTCTGCTGGTCATTATTGTAGTATCTACCATTGTGGTAATGGTCGTATCCGGACGGGTGACCCAACTGCTTTTAAAACTATTCAGAAAGGAGAAGGGCCATGAATGATTTTTTTATTACCTCTCTCTTTTTCGGCGGTGCCAGCTGTCTCATTACCTATCAGCTGGGTATATATATTCAAAAAAAACTAAAGAGCAAGCTTTTTAGTCCTCAGGTATTTTCCATGGCGGTAATTATCCTGTTTTTGCTTCTGTTTGATGTGGAATATGAGACCTTTGATGCAGGAGCCAAGTACGTCAGCTACCTGCTGACCCCTGCCACCGTATGCCTGGCTTTGCCTCTGTATGAGCAATTTCAAATATTAAAAAAGAATGCCTTGGCCATACTGGCAGGCATTCTCTCAGGTACGCTCATCAGTGCCGTAACCATATTATTATTATCTATGCTCTTTGGCTTAAGTCACCAAGAATACGTGACCCTATTACCCAAATCCATTACAACAGCCATCGGTATGGGTGTCTCCGAAGAGCTGGGCGGTATTGTATCCATTACTGTGGCTTCCATTGTCATCACCGGCAATCTGGGCAATGTCATCGGTCCCATGGTCTGCAAGCTGTTTGGCATTCACGAACCCATCGCTAAGGGGATCGCCATGGGCACATCCTCCCATGTGATGGGTACCTCCAAGGCCATGGAAATGGGCGAAGCGGAAGGTGCTCTGGGCAGCCTGTCCATCGCCGTAGCAGGATTGATTACGGTAATAGTGGCAGCGGTATTTGCCGGTTTATATTAATGCTGCCAAAATGTATCTCAGATAATCCTGCACCGGGTCCTTATCTGTCAATTGATAAACCATGCGGGTGCCTACCACATCCTCAATCTCATTGAGCATCCAGGCTCCCTCATGGGCAATAAAATCAATACCTACAAAATCAAAATGCAATTTATCATACAGCCTTTTAATGACTTGACGCTGTTCCTCCGTAGGCTCCGCTAATGCGATTTGTCCTCCCAAAGAAAAATTACTGCGGAAATCTTTGTCAGAGCTTCGAAGTACTGCACCATAGATTTCCCCACCCAACACATACACCCGCATGTCCTTGCCGGGGTCAGAACAGGGTCTTTGGCAAATAATTTCTTTCTTATTCATGCCTTTCATAAGCAATTCTTGTAACACAGTTTCCTTTTGTCCCGCATCAGATACCCAATATACCTGACTGCCTCCATGTCCCGTGGTAGCCTTAATTACCTGCGGATAATCAAGTTCTTTCTCTGCCAAACAGGTATCCAGCACCGGAATCTCCCATTCCAAGGCTTTCCGGTAGGTCAAGTACTTATCATTGGCAATCTGAGCTGTCATACCATTATTAAACACTCTGATTCCATGTTGCTCCAGTGCGTGGGAAAGCATTGGTGCAATCACCCGCACAATAGCAAACACATAAGCGCTGCTACCTACACCATCTATATCATTTGGCTGCTTCTCCGCACCCAAATCCTTTAAAAATTCCTGTAGTATCATCTGCTGCTTCTGCACGGGCAGTTCCCGGTACTCCATTCCTTCCGTAGGAAGCACCTTCAGCTCCGGTTCCAGACCGTACTTAGGAGCACATTCCAGCAGATGTTCAACAAACCAAATATTCCGTTTCAGTCCGGCCTCATCATAAATAAGCCAACCCTTTTTTTTCATAATCGCCTTCTCAATGCTTCCCTTTTGCTCATGCATGGCTCTGAACATGCTCCAGTATATGTTCACTCAAGTCCACACCGGTACACTCATAAGTAGTCTTAAAATGAGGATTACTGTTAACCTCACAGATAATGGGCTCATCATCCGGGCCAAACAATACATCCACACCTGCAAAATCCAGCCCGATGGCATTGCATGCATCAATAGCCAGCCGGGCCTGGGCCGGAGTAATCTCTATCTGTCCCATGGAACCGCCATTGGTAATATTGGACCTGAAATCATTTTCATTGTAACGCAGCATAGATGCAATGACCCTGCCACCTACCACATTCACTCGCACATCCCGGCCGTAACTGCTGGCAATAAACTCCTGCATCAGAAAAGGCTTATGATGGAGTCTGTCCACCAAAGCATACAGCTCCTGCCGATTCTGCACCAGATATACCTGGGCTCCAAAGGAGCCATAGGCTTCCTTCACCACCATGGGATAACCCAATATCTGCTCTGCCTTTTCCAAAAACAACCGGTTATTATAGCCTGTTCCCTCATAGGTCTTGGGCGCTACCACGGTCTTGGGCGTACGCACTCCTGCCTGCTCCAGGGCCATGGCAGTGAGAATCTTGTTATCGCACACCTCAATGGCTCTGGCGGAATTGTACACCTTAAATCCCTTATGCTCCAATCGTCCGGCCAGATAAATATCCTTATCCCAAAACAACACAAAATCCGGTTTTTCCAGGCTATCAAAGGCATTATCCACTTCAAACAACAAATCCGTAGTAGTTTTTAATTCCAGTACCGCTCCCTTTTTCTCTGCAGATGCCAGTAGCATCCGGTATAACTCATAAAATTTATCATGCTTTACAAAGCTGTTAATTACCAGCCAACCCTTTTTCATAATTCTATTCCTTCTGCCTTTCTTCGCCTTATCTGTCCTGTCTACCGAATAGTATCCTTCTTTGTTAGCTGCTACGCATATGTCTCTTGGATGAGAAATTCAAATACACCACAATGATAGCAAATAATATCTCAAAGACAATATTCATATCCAGCACCAGACCGGAGGTGGTAAAGGTCAAGAGCAACGGAATAATCTGTTCCGGTAGGGATTTGCTAAACAAAAAGTCCGTATCCCTTTCTACCTTTACCGCGCAATCCACATAGGTAATACCCAGTTTATTTCTGATATGTGCAGGGATACCAATGGATAAATCCGGTAATAAGCCATTCTCTCCATTCATAGAGGCAAATTCCTCCCTGTCATCCATTTCCAGTACCCGGCATTTCACCTTCCTGGTATGATACCGTAGGATAACACTATCAATCTCTTCCACTCCCAACAGCTTCATATTGGAACCGGAAATGCGTACCACATCTGCACTCTCATCACATTCGTAGGGACGCCTGCACATCAGTGACAAAGCACTTTTCCCCACAAAAATTCTGGTCAACATGCTCCATTGACTACGCCGCCTTTTATAACACAGGGAAGCCAAATCCGGACGCAGATAAATTCCGGCCTCCTTGGCATCCACTGCATTGGTCCCTTCTATCTTTAAAAAGATACGATGCTTCCGATTCAACTGAATAAACTCCTTGTTTCCGGAACGCTCCAAGCGGATAATATGCTTTCTATGTATACAAAAGCTGTCGCCTGTAAGACCATTGACCACATCAAAAAACGCAAAAGGCGAATCCTTTACCAAGCTGTCATAAGCTCCTGCAGTCATCACCAAATTATCGTCCCGGACATTTTCCAAGCTCTGTCTGCGGATATCCGTAAATTTGGCACTTGTCTGTAAGCCACATAACAACAGCTGATGCTCTTGGTCCTCTTTATATGCCAGTCTCTTTTTTACACCTGCCACTACCCGGAGAAAAATATCCTCTGTATCTTCCATTTTTTCATCCACCCTAAGCCGGATTACATCATATTTACCATTTTCAGGATTTACCAGCACAAAATCTCTGTCTTGAGGCAATTTTTCAAAATTTCCGCGGGATATCAATACCACATTCAGCTCATAGATTCCCAGTGCATTTTTATTATCTATCCTCACCCGATCTATGGTTTGTAATACTTCCCGGGCAGACTTAGACTTACGACAAATTACAGTCTGCGGTAAACCGGAAGCCTGTTTCTCCAATCGTACATATACCTTTTCTTTATTGCCCATACTTTTGTCCTCCTGTACCATAGTGACACTATCTTGCAGAAAAAAACGCCACCAGCTCTTCCAATGCCCCCAGTACCTGTTCCCCGGCAAAATCCGTACTGTCTTGTATTACCAGGTTACTATTGATCTCGATTTGTACACATGGAATTCCGCATTCCCGATGAATGTATGCTGCCACCGTATAAGGGTAGCTGGCTGCAAAGGGCTTATCCACGCTTACCTCCAAGCCTTGTTTGGTAAAAGCCTGTACGCATCGTCCTGCCTCAGCCTCCGAAATATTCTTTCCATATCCGGTGCCCAGGCAAATCTGCTCCTTCCGAAACCCGGCCATTTGATGCAAATCAATCAAAAAGCTGACCTCCTGCTCCCGCACATATTCCGCCAGTGTCTGCTTATATACGCACTTTTCATCATAATTGGCATCATCCCCGGCATTAACTGTCTTATAAATAATGGGACACCCCAACCTCTGATGCAATGCCTTTGCCAGCTCCGCCGTCTGGGGCTCCGGATACCGCACCTTTCCCTCCCGGGTATGCTCCACCGCATGAGGTGCCGAAACCATCACCTTCCTATTCCCTTCCACCAAAACGAACGTCTGCTCTCTCTCCATAGCACTACACTCCATTCATTTTCTTTACTAAAACTGTACCCCATCCCACCCCGGAAGTCAATGCCGGACCTTTGCCTTTCCCCTTTTGCTTCCCTCTCCCACACCCTCTCCCCGTCCGTCCTTGCCCGCCACCTTCCCGGCTCCCCGGGGCCACGCCCCTGCCGCCCCTGCTCCGCCTCCACCCACCTTCCTTCTGCAGCAAGGGCTACCCGGGGGGATTTTCTAAAACCCTGCCCCTGTGGTCGTGGTTATTGACGATGTCTTTTATACGATGCACATTGCCTACGCCTGCAATATGCCCTGCAAAGACAGCTCCTTACCTTGTCAAACAATGTTCTGTGGCGAATATACTACCAACATGCATGACAAGTGAAG
>JAFUKS010000270.1 GCA_017473445.1 Lachnospiraceae bacterium | reverse complement strand
TTCTGTGAGGGGGCATGGATGGTATGATAGTGCAAACCATTGGTCAATTCGTTCAGTGGTTTGCTGGAGCAACCGGACAGACGGCTGCAAAATTCTTCTGCGTCTCGCATATTGTGAATGACCAAATCCAGACGGATGAGACCATATAAATCGTGGTCCACTGATACATCCAGCATGGAGCCACCCAGTTCTACGATGGCACGCATTTCATCCAGGGTTTGTTTTTCGGTATGATTCACGAGTATTACTTCACTGCAACCCATAGGATGAGATTCTGTCTGATATATGATATATCCCTTGTTGGTGGATAAAATGTCTCTGTGTTGTGCCCGGAGCAGGGCAATATCCTGTACGATGACTTGACGACTGACACCAAAGATGCGGGCCAATTCACTACCGTTTACGGGGGTGGTCTGCTTGGTCAAATAGTTCAGAATAGCATCCCTTCTGTGGGACTGTTCCGTCATGATTTACCTCCCGCTCGTTTTCTTCAGACGAACACGCTCTTTTTTCATAATATAGTTTTCGATACCTGCTACCGGCTTATTGAACTTACATCCATAGAGGGTTCGGCCCTTATCCAGCTCTTCCTCCCGGACTACCAGTCCATACAAATGGAAGGAGAATTTTTCGCAGGTTTCTTCAATATAATCATTCAGTACCACATGGATGACCTGATCCTTTTCATACTGCAGCTCCTGAGGAACCACGATAGAAAAGCCACCGGCACTGACATCCTTAATCACTGCATCATAGGGGACGGTATTCAGCATTTTCTGTACCGTAGTAGGAATGCCCACAAAGCAACGGAAATTGTTGCGGCGATTATAGGTCTTGCTGGATACGACAGAATTAATGCTGTAGGACAGAGAACCGTCGAATTTTTTCACCAGTGTAATGGTGACATTCTTAAAAATCTGAGGTGGCTCCTCTTCCGGTGTAATCACCAGGTCCACGGTCAGATTGGTACTTTTAAAAGTCACGATTTTGCCATCTACATATAGTACCTTGGCTAAAACGATGCTTTTATTGATCATACTCTGTTCAGCTACTGTTTCAAAAGTCAACTGTTCGTCATTGATATTAACGAGCAGGGTCAGCTTTTGTCCTTCTTTGATTTCATCAATGCGCATAAATTATACCTTTCGTAATTGCCCCTACAAATGTATATTATCACAAACACGCATAGGGTGTAAAGAAAATTTCATCGGAAGGGGCTGCGACGGATTTGCTTATGTGGCGGGGGTGTGTTATACTAAGGGTACAAGTGCTCCAGGTGAGTACATGTTATATTGAGAAAGAATGGTTGCATATGAAGATAGAGAGAGTGGATGACAAGACTGTAAAATGCTATATTTCTAATGCAGAATTACAGGAATATGATCTGGACTACAAGGATTTTATTACCCGTAGCGAGAAGGCTCGGGAGATGGTCCATGATATTATGACCCAGGCGGTGGAAGAGGTGGGTTATACGCCTCCCCAGTATGCCTTTGATTTGCAGATTATGGTAGTACCGGAGCAGGGCTTGGTATTAACCTTTTCCGAAAAGAATCCGGAGGAAATTACAGAGGGTGAGCGGTTGAAGGAATGTTTGCAGGAGATGAAGCAGGTATTGCAAAAGACCAAAGCCCAGATGGGTCTTATGGACCAACAGACAGGAGTGTCTCCTGACCGGGAAAAGACTTCGGAGCAGACAAGCGTAAAAAGCAAGGAAACAGAGGAGGGGGATAGCAGACCCCAGTTTTCTATTTTTGAATTTGCATCTCTGGAGAGAATCGGACAGCTGGCTGCAGTGTTGCCGGTGCATCTTAGAGTGTTGAGCAAGGTGTATGTGCTGAAGGACCGTTACTATCTGTATCTGCATAGAGGTCATGCGGCCTATGAGCGTTATGCCAAGGCGTGTGTACAAGCATTGGAATTTGGTTGCTTGTATTCTGCGGAGGAGGAGACAGTATTGTTTTTCCAAGAGCATGGGGACTGCCTGATAGAGGAAAAGGCATTGCGCAAGCTGGCAAAGGTGTATGGTCCATAAGATTTGGTACCTATGGGATGCCCTGTCAGGCGTCTGGATACAGTACCCGGTACATATCCGGTGGAAGCGGGCTGATGAATTCCATCCGCTGACCGGTAATAGGATGTGTAAAACAGAGTCTATGAGCATGTAATGCCTGACGCTGTATCTGCTCCATATCCGGATTGTACAGATAGTCCCCGATAAGGGGATAGCCCAAATATTTCATATGGACACGTATCTGATGGGTACGGCCGGTTTCCAGCAATAGGGATACCAGGCTGTGCCCATTTTGTGTTTCCAGTACCCGGTAGTGGGTCACTGCCCGTTCCCCATGGGCCGGGTCCGGAATCCGTTCGATGATGGACCCTTCCTTGCGTCCCAGGGGCATGTCAATGGTGCCCACAGCGGGGGTAGGGTAGCCCTTTACAATGGCCAGATATTCCCGCTCCAGGCCGGAAGAGGCTTTGTCTGACAGACCGGCAGAAAGGATGGCAGCACTGACATGGTGTTTGGCAATAATAGTCAGTCCTGAGGTATCCCGGTCCAATCGGTTCACACATCGAAATACAAAGGGCCTGTTTTGCCGGGCAAAGTACCAGGCCAGAGCATTGGCCAGAGAATTGTCGTGATTATTCTGGGATGGATGAATGGGCATTCCGGCGGGCTTGTTGACTATCAGCAGGTCTTCGTCTTCATAGACGATGTCCAGAGGGAGAGGAACCGGAGCAATATGCTCTGAAGAATGGTCTTCCCGGATGTGTATGGTCAAAAGATTACCGGGAATTGCCTTGGCAGTGAGATAGACGGGGTGTCCGTCCAGTAACACATTATCCGGTTCTTTTTTCAGGGCAATCAGACTCTGGGTGGAGTATCCCTTGGATTTTAAGAATTGCTGTATGTTTCCCACCCATGAGGCGGGGATGGTATAATCAATACTTCTGACCATGGGACCTCCTAAATAAATATATTTATGATAAATATAGTGGAAAGAGCAGGAAAACACAAGAATCATTCTTGACAAAATCCCCGGTTATGCTCTACAATCCTTACATATATAAAAGCGTTGAAGAGGAATAGTACAGATGGAAAGCATTTCAGAGAGAGGATGATGGGTGAGACATCCTTATGCGGCACATCCGGAACCCGCCTTGGAGCCCTGCTATGGCAGCGTACACCGGCGTTAACGGAGTTGAGATGGGTGCTTAGAGCATCAATTAGGGTGGTACCGCCGAGCCTTCGGTCCCTTGTGGGGATTGAAGGCTCTTTATTTTTTGCGGAAGTTCCGTTAGATACTGCAAAAATCTCCGCTCAGGCACACTCTCGTTCCGTGAAAAACGTAGCAGTACTAAGGATTTTTCTTCGTGATACTTGAAAAATCCAAGTGCTGACGTTTTTCAAGGGCCTTTTGCCGGAAATTTTTGCAGTACCTAACTAGAAAGTAGCACAATACCGGTAAAGAAAAATAAAAATAAAAGGAGAATAATCATGGCTGACAACAAGAAAATGGTAGAAGCAATTACCTCCATGGAGGAGGATTTCGCCCAGTGGTATACCGACGTGGTAATCAAGGCGGAATTAATCGATTATACAAGTGTAAAGGGTTGCATGGTAATTAAGCCCGCAGGCTATGCGATCTGGGAGCTGATTCAGAAGCAGCTGGATGCAAGATTCAAGGAGACCGGTGTAGAGAATGTATATCTGCCCATGTTCATTCCCGAGTCCCTATTACAGAAGGAGAAGGACCATGTAGAGGGCTTTGCTCCCGAGGTGGCTTGGGTGACCCACGGTGGCTTAAATCCCTTGCAGGAGAGACTGTGTGTACGTCCTACCTCTGAGACCCTGTTCTGTGATTTTTACAAAAATGATATTCATTCTTATAGAGACCTGCCCAAGGTATATAATCAGTGGTGCTCTGTAGTACGTTGGGAAAAGGAAACCAGACCCTTCCTCCGTTCCAGAGAATTTTTGTGGCAGGAGGGACATACGGCCCATGCCACCGCTGAGGATGCAGAGGCAAGAACCATTCAGATGCTGAACGTATATGCTCAGTTCTGTGAAGAGGTACTGGCTATCCCTGTAGTAAAGGGCCAGAAGACCGAGAAGGAGAAGTTTGCAGGTGCTGTAGCTACCTATACCATTGAGGCTCTGATGCATGACGGTAAGGCACTGCAGTCCGGTACCAGCCATAATTTCGGTGACGGCTTTGCTAAGGCTTTTGATATTCAGTTTGCAGATAAGGACAATACCTTGAAGCATGTTCATCAGACCTCCTGGGGTATGACCACCCGTTTAATCGGTGCACTGATTATGGTTCATGGTGACAATGACGGTCTGGTAATGCCTCCTGCAGTGGCACCCATCCAGGTAGCTATTGTGCCCATCCAGCAGAAGAAGGAAGGGGTATTGGATAAGACCTACGAGCTGCGCGATATGCTGAAGGCAGCTGGAGTACGTGTGAAGGTAGAAGATTCTGAGAAGACTCCCGGATTTAAGTTCTCCGAGACCGAAATGCGAGGCTATCCTTTACGTGTAGAAATCGGTCCTAAGGACATTGAAGCAGGTAAGTGCCTGTTGTTCCGTCGTGATACCAGAGAAAAGATGGAAGTATCCCTGGATGAACTGGAGAGTAAGGTGACAGAGCTGCTTGCTACCATGCAGGTAGAAATGTTGGAAAGAGCAAGAGCACACAGAGAAGAGCATACCTACGTAGCTACCAATATGGCTGAGTTTGAGAAGCTTTTTACTGAGAAGTCCGGCTTTGTTAAGGCTATGTGGTGTGAAGACCAGGCCTGTGAAGATGTAATCAAAGAAAAATTAAGTGTAACCAGCCGCTGTATGCCCTTCGAGCAGGAGCACATCGCCGACACCTGCGTCTGCTGTGGCAAACCCGCCAAGAAGATGGTATACTGGGGCAGGGCCTACTAAAATCAAGCGCCTGCTATGCAGGCATTTGATTTTAACGGCCCTGCCCGCGAGGTGGCAGCTGCGACAGCAGCAATAAGCACGACAGTGCGGGCCACCGAGAGGGACACGCGCCCCCAAACGAGATAGCCGTTGCGACAGCAACAATAAGCACGACAGTGCGGGCTATCGAGTCTGAGGTGGCCGCTGCGGTAGCAGCAATAAGCGCGTCAGCGCGAGCCACCGAGAGGGACACGCGCTCCCAAAGGGACCACACGGAGGATTACCGATGAATAGAACACAACTGGAGAATATAGCTGTTAAATCCTTTAATATATTGGCCATTGTTCTGTTTGGAATTCTTTTTTGGCTCAGCTTCACAGAAACGTGGGTCAATGACTGGGACTTAGTATCAGAGCAAGTATTTCCTATAAAGGATTCCGTATTAATAAACATTTTAGGAATTGTTACTATTTTGGTACTGGTCAGTTTATTCTATCAAGTTGCTAAACGGAGAAAATGCTCAATTTCTGTAGATGCGATTGCAATTTTTTTTACGGTGATGGTATTAATTTGCGGTATAGTTTGGGTAGTGGTCTGCAATGCAGGTATTCAAGCAGACCAACTATTAGTATATAATTATGCTCAAAGCTTTAATAAGGGTGACTTTTCCGGACTACAAAAAGGAAACTATTTGGGGATGTATCCCCAGCAACTGGGATTAATTACCATAATACGAGCACTGTTAAATTTACCTGGTGGTCTGATAAACAGCTATCGTGGTTTTCAGTTTTTGAATGCTCTAATGTCCGCCGTTGCGTATTATTCCGGCTATCGGATTGTGAAAAACATTAGTAAGGATAATTCATTGGCAGAAACGCTTTATCTGTTGTTAATGACATTATGCGTTCCCCTATATGGTTACATTCCTTTTGTGTACGGAGAAGTGGGTTCCACGGCATTGGTTATGTTCGTAGCTTGGATGCTATTGGATATTTTGAATCAATTTTCATGGATGAAAATGGTCTTTATGACAGGGGCTATGTGTGTGGCTATTCTTTACCGGGAAAACACATTGATTTTTTTTATTGGATTTTTGATTGTGGCAGTGATAAAACTAGTCAGTAAACCAGGAAATCAAGGTGCGTCGATAGTGTGTAGTTTGCTTGTTGCTTTTTTGCTATCCAGATTGATTATATATTGTACTTATGCAGAACATATTCCGGAGGATAGTCACGGAATGCCGGCAATATTGCATATTACAATGGGGACAAATGACGATTCTGCTGCGGCAGGATGGCACAATTGGTACAATCAGACTGTTTTTAGGGAGTCAGATTATGATGTGGCGATTGCTACAGAGATTGCCAAGAAGGATCTAGATATTTTTTTTCAAAAATGCAAGAAGAGCCCTTCTTATGCGGTTGACTTTTATTATCGAAAACTCAGTTCCCAATGGAATGCACCCATGTACCAATGTATGGCGATGACCAATGTGTTTAATGGGGGGCCCAATAATGTGGTAACCAATATATATTATGGTGACTTTCGCAAACCCATAGAAGGGATGATGAATTTATACCAGCTGGTGGTCTATGGAGCAATATTAGGATTACTTTTTCTCAGTAGGAAAAAATGGATGGCAATAGAAAATTATCTATTGCTGATAGGTGTGTTTGGCGGTTTTTTGTTTACACTTATATGGGAAGCAAAAGCGAGGTACGTATTTCCCTATTTTGTGGTAATGGTTCCATATGCTGCAGTGGGAATATGCCAATGTGTGAAGTGCCTAAATGGTAGATGGAAAAAGTAATCACCCGTTTCATATATGAATGAGGACAATCAAATGAACTATATTGTATTGGATTTGGAATGGAATCAAAGCAATACCGGTTTAGAAAAAGAAGTATCCGCACTTCCCTTTGAAATCATTGAAATTGGCGCCATCAAGCTCAATGAAGATGGTGTCATGATCAGCGAGTTCAATGAGGTGGTCAAGCCTACTGTGTACCAGGAATTGAATCATATTACCAGCAAGCTTATTCATATGCAGATGAAGGAGCTGCAACGGGGAGAGGTGTTTCCGGTGGTGGCGGAGCGGTTCCTGGAATGGTGCGGTGAGGACTATATGTTTTGTACCTGGGGGACCCAGGATTTATCGGAGTTACAGAAAAATATGCAATTCCACAATATGACACCACTGTCAGATGGGCCCATCGCCTATCTGGATGTCCAGAAGCTGTTTAGTATTGCTTATGAGGACCGGAAGCTTCGCCGTTCTCTGGAATATGCAGTGGACTTTTTGAATATTGAGAAGGATATTCCCTTTCATCGGGCGTTCAGTGATGCTTATTATACGGCACGGATTTTGGCCGGTATTGAAGATAAGAATGTGTTGAACAATGTCTCCTATGATGTATTCCACCCTCCGGTGGATCGGGATAGTGAGATAAAGGTACAGTTTGATACCTATTTCAAGTATATTTCCAGGGTATTCCCGGACAAGAAGGCTGCCTTTGCTGACCGTGAGGTATCCTCCACCAAATGCTTTTATTGTCACCGCAATCTGCGGAAAAAGCTGAAATGGTTTTCCATGAACGGCAGACATTATTATAGCGTGGCTTATTGTGAAAAGCATGGCTATCTAAAGGCAAAGGTGAGAATCCACCGGGCAGAAGAGGATGGTCTGTTTGTGGTAAAGACTACAAAGTTTATTAGTGAAGAGGATGTCAAGAACCTGGAGAAGCGTCGTGACCATGCCAAGGAAATGCAAAAAAAGAAGAAAGAAAAATAATCGGGGATTATGCTTAGTCATAATCCCCGAATCTATTACGTCCGAATTTTCTTTTTTGTCTGGCCTTGGCCCGTTTAATTTCGGCTTTCCGTTTGGCGTTCATGCGACGTTCAGAGGCTGCACGGGAGCTGGAAAAGTCAGACCAGTTATCCCGCCCTCTATGAAGGAACCGGGAGAAAAATCCGGGCAGGCCAAAATGAAAGTGACTAAGGTAGGTCCGAATGAGTAGAATCAATAAGGCGGCTACCAAAAGAACGGCGATTCCGATTAACAGGTACATCCAGTTCACATAAATAAAGGAATTGTCCTTTTTGGGGGAGGACGCAGGCTCCTCGGATGAAGAATCATCGGAAATTACATTCTCAGGCAAATCCTCGGTAACTGCTTCAAAATCGTAGGAAGCATCACTACCTTGGACAAAATCAATGGAAGCGGAACCGATAAAGGTATCCTGATAGGTATAAGTAATTTCGGCAACCTGATTTTGAGAGTTTGTCTCGTAGGAGATGGTAGATGTTACATCCTCAAAATCAATGGTCTTAGGTAATACGATGCTGTCCTGGGTATTCAATGCAAGCAGGGGCTTGGAGGAACCAAAGATAGCGTTTTCCGTATAGAAGAGACTGTTATCAATATCATATTTGGTTTCCAATTGAGATACGTTTACTTTGTCAAAATTGCTGAAGCCGTAATTGAATAAAGCAATGGTATCCTCGTACTGGTATGGGGATTCATCCTTTAAAACCACACAAATCAGTTTCATACCATCTTTTTCGGCACAGGTAACCAGACTGCTCCGGGCAGCATTGGTGTAGCCGGTTTTGGCACCAATCAGATATTCATAGGCGTAGGTGCGGCCGGGGAGCATCTGATTGGAACTGTTTTCAATTTTCAGATCCGTCTGATATTCCGTGGGTTCAATACGTAATTGCTTGGTAGTAGAAATCTTGCAAAGCAATTCATTTTCGAAAAAAGCCCGTCCGATCATTGCCAAATCGTAGGCAGTGGTATAATGGTTTTCATCCGGGAGACCGTTGGGATTCACAAAATTGGAACCTAAGGCCCCCAGCTCACGGGCCCGCTCATTCATTATGGGACCAAAATCCTCCCAGCTGCCGGTGCCTGCAATATGCTCACCCACTGCATAGGCCACTTCGTTGGCGGAACGGATTAGAATCGCATTGAGACAATCCTCCATGGTCAGCTTCTCACCCACATCCATGGCAATATGATTGCTGTTGTAAGGGGTATCAAAAACCGCATCATGGGAGAAGGTGACCCACTCGTCCAGCTGGCAGCGTTCTGCAGCAATGAGACAGGTAAGTATCTTGGTGGTGCTGGCAGGATATTCTTGCTGATGGATATTTTTTGCGTATAAGATGGCACCGGTTTCGGCTTCCATCAAAATAGCCGATTCGGCACTTACCACCGGCCCGGTGGGCCAATTGGTGATTTCGTTGGATTGAATAGTCATGGCCCGGTGCTGTGCCACCCGTTCGTCTGCGGTAATGGCCAGGGACGGGAAAGCTTGGGACAGCGTCAGGACACATACAGTAAGTCCCAGACTCAGTGCCTTTATGAATTTATTGGGAAACAATTTTCTATAGGAATGCATGGAATACCTTTCTGTCAAAACAAATACTACTCTCTATCATACACTATTTCTGTCGTAAAAAATAGTAGGACTTTGGGAAAGATTTGACAAGGTATTCGGAATCAAGTAGAGTGTAGTAATGAATGAATATTATCCTGGGAAAAGGAGAGGCTGAAAATGAGATTACGTAATATTACAGGTTCCAGAGAAGTGATTGCGGACAGCAGATTTGTGATTCCGGAGGGGGAATTGGAGCAGTGTCCGGGAACCTTTCATGAAATATTTGGAAACAATCATCCGATGCATATAGAAATTGGTATGGGTAAAGGTCGTTTTATTCATACCATGGCCAAGCTGCATCCGGAGATCAATTATATCGGTATCGAGAAATACTCCAGTGTATTACTTCGTGCCATTCAGAAGATGGAAGAGGAGGAGCTGCCCAATCTGAAATTCATCCGCATGGATGCAGAGGATATTACTAAGGTATTCGGAAAAGGGGAAGTGGACAAAATATATCTGAACTTTTCCGACCCCTGGCCCAAGGACCGTCATGCTAAGCGGAGACTTCCCTCCAGACAGTTTCTGGCCCGTTATGATGTGATTTTACGGGAAGGCGGCCGGCTGGAATTTAAGACAGACAATCGGGATTTGTTTGACTTTGCGGTGGAGGAATTGGAGCCCGCCGGATGGAAGGCAGATGTGATTACTTACGATTTACATTCAGATGCGGCATTGATGGAAGGCAATGTAATGACGGAGTATGAAGAAAAGTTTTCTTCTATGGGAAACCCTATTTGTAAGTATGTTATTTACAGATAGAGGTTTAGAAATCTTTTAGAGTTATCACGGTTTTTTCACACTTATTGTATTGATTTATGGTATTTCAATCTCTATAATGAAATAGACTGAGCTTGAAATATTGAAATGGAGTTTTTTATGGATAATCAGATGAATCAAAATAATGGCGGCGGAGGGAATCAGCCTCCCAGAAAGCCGAGTATGATGACGCTGGTCCTGATGGGGCTTTGCGGTCTTTTGGCCATGTATATGCTGTATTCCCTGTTTTTTGGTACTTCTACCAATATTCCTGAGAAGAACTATACCGAATTTTTGCAGGATTTAAACGGGGGTAAGGTGCAGTCTCTGGAGGTGTATTCTGACAGCGGACAGGTGATGGTCACCCTGGTAAAGGAGCCTGCCCAGCAGCCTCAGACCCCCTACAATTATTATATGTATCCCTTTATGTCCCGGGCAGAGGAAACTGCCGATTATTACACTATTATTATGGAAGATGTGGATACGCTGACAGCCCGTTGCGAGGAACTGGGTGTAGAGGGTAAGCGGATTATTCCGGATAATTCCTTGTTTATGGATATTTTCCTGACAGTGGTGCTTCCGGTGCTTTTGATGTGGCTTCTTTTGGGATTTTTCATGCGTAAAATGGGTGGCAGCGGCGGTCCCATGGGCGTGGGCAAGAGCAATGCCAAGGTATATGTACAGAAAGAGACCGGCGTGACCTTTGCAGATGTGGCAGGTGAGGATGAAGCCAAGGAATCTCTGGTGGAAGTGGTAGATTTCCTGCACAATCCCGGAAAATATTCCAAAATCGGTGCTAAGCTTCCTAAGGGCGCTTTGCTGGTGGGCCCTCCCGGTACCGGTAAGACTCTGCTGGCCAAGGCGGTGGCAGGTGAAGCAAAGGTGCCCTTCTATTCTCTGACCGGTTCTGATTTTATTGAGCTGTATGTGGGCGTGGGTGCGTCCCGAGTGAGAGATTTGTTTAAGGAAGCTACCAAAAATGCTCCTTGTATTATTTTTATAGATGAGATTGATGCCATCGGACGTAGCCGTGATTCCAAATACGGTGGTGGCAATGAAGAGCGTGAACAGACTCTGAACCAGCTGCTGTCCGAGATGGATGGTTTTGACAGCTCCAAGGGTATTTTGATATTAGGTGCCACCAACAGACCTGAGATTCTGGATAAGGCACTGCTGCGTCCCGGACGTTTTGACCGGAGAATCATCGTGGATAAGCCGGATTTGAAGGGCCGTGTGGAGATTTTGAAGGTGCACTCCAAGGATGTAAAGATGGATGAGACCGTGGATTTGGATGCCATTGCACTGGCTACCAGTGGTGCGGTGGGCTCTGATTTGGCCAATATGATTAATGAGGCGGCCATCAATGCAGTAAAGGAAGGCCGTCAGTATGTGAATCAGCAGGATTTGTTCACCGCAGTGGAACAGGTGCTGGTGGGCAAGGAGAAAAAGGACCGCATCATGAGCAAGGAAGAGCGCAAGATTGTCTCCTATCATGAAGTGGGTCATGCCCTAATCAGTGCTTTGCAAAAGAACTCCGAACCGGTACAGAAGATTACCATTGTGCCCCGTACCATGGGTGCACTGGGTTATGTAATGCATGTGCCTGAGGAGGAGAAATATTTGAACACCGAGGCAGAGCTACGGGATATGCTGGTGAGCCTGGTGGGTGGCCGTGCTGCAGAGGAAGTGGTGTTCGATACTGTTACCACCGGTGCTGCCAATGATATTGAGAAGGCTACGGAAATCGCCCGTTCCATGGTGACCCGCTACGGTATGAGCAAGAGGTTTGGTCTGGTAGGCTTGGCCACCATTGAGAGCCAGTATCTGGAGGGCATAGCTGCACTGAATTGTAGTGATGAGACCGCAGCTGCCATTGATGCAGAAGTGGTGGAAATTATCAAGGAAAGCTATGAGAAGGCACTGGAGTTGCTCCGTGAGAACCGTGAGCTGATGGATAAGCTGGCCCAGTACCTGATTGAGAAGGAGACCATTACCGGCAAGGAATTCATGGCTATCTTCCGCAAGGAGAAGGGCTTGCCTGATCCTGAGGAGGAAAAGAAGGAAGAACAGAAGGCGGAGCAGCCCGAGGCATCTGAAGTTGCTGAGGCCCAGGAGGGACAGCCCGAGGCATCTGAAGTTGCTGAGGCCCAGGAGGGACAGCAGGAAATGGTTGAGCCTTGGGAGGAGCAGTGTGGAGCAGTTGATTCCGCGCCTGCCCGGGAAGAAGGTCCCGTGGGACGTTTTTCCGGTGGTAAGCTGGATTCCTAATATAAGCAGAAAATCAGAAGGAGATATATTCAGGGCATTGTGCCCCGAGTATATCTCTTTTTTGTCCCGGTGAGCTATTGCAGAATAACAAACTTAATTGTTTAAAAGTTTACAAACAAGTTTTGGGAGGTAGGGATGGACTTTCAGATAATGCAGGATATGGAGACCGTAATGGAATTACGGAATCTTACCAAGGATGAGTTTGCAAAGGAGCTGGGTGTTTCCAGGACTACTGTATGTAATTGGATAGCAGGGAAGAAAGATATAAGTGAAAAGAATATATGGATGTTTTATGAATATACTTTTAATAAGGGTATCCGGTTGAATAAGATTAAGGAACAGCTATACCGGGAGGACCTGGAGAGAACACCGAGCTTTTGCTTTTTCATGGTGCCAAGACGCGGATTGAGGGAGGATTACGTCTGGATTGCAGCAAGCGTAAGAATGATTTTGGGACTGGTTTCTATTGTGGTGAGAGCCTGGAGCAGTCAGCTATGTTTGTATCCACCTTTCCGTCTTCTTCTCTTTATATGCTTAAATTTAACAGTAAAGGACTTAAATGTAAGGAGTTTGCGGTTAATAGGGAATGGATGCTGATGATTGCGTATTTTAGAGAGCGTCTGGGAGACTATGCCAATTCGGAGATGATAGCAGCACTTCAGAAGGAATTAGTGGGTGTGGATTATATTGTTGCGCCCATTGCAGATAATCGCATGTTTGAAATAATAGATCAATTTATAGATGGGGAGATTACAGATGCACAATGTCCGCATTGTCTTTCGGCCACGAATCCGGGTAATCAATATGTATTTATTTCAGAGCGTGGACTGAAGCAGGTGGAGATATTAGAGAGATGCTATCTTACAGCAGCTGAGAAAGAGTCTTATCTGGTATCCAGACAGGAGAGCTACGAGATAAACAGGGACAAGGTAAGGGTTGCACGTAAACAATACAGAGCACAAGGGAACTACATAGAGGATATATTAAAATGAAAAAAATGGATAGTTATGGATTAAAACTGTGCAAATTTCAAGGAGAGCTTTTTCAAAAGTCCATAGAGGAAACAGATTGTAGCTCGGGCATATTTATCAGACGTTTTATGTTGTCGGATTTGGCTAAGAGAATGGATGGAGCGGGATTTTTGTTTACCGCAACAGATGTTTCGGATGCGTTGCAGGAGATAGAAATAGAGTTTGGTCCCAGTGATTATGGTAGCGTGAAATATGGGGAAAATGCAATTTATTGGACCGGATATATTTATCAATATTGGGCATACATTACCGGAAAAAGCAGTAAGCAAATCTATAAAACGGTAAAGCCGGAGGAATTAAACAAGATGTATCTGCCCTATCACTCCATGGACCCGGAGCAGGTAATCGAAAGAATCAAGGAAGCAAAGAATATTTCAGATGAGGACCAGATTAAGAGAGGTGTGGAAATCCTTCGACGGATTCGGTCCCGAAATAAGAAATGATAGCAAAGGGGAGATAAAACGGTAGAGTTTATCTCCTTTTTACAATGGTTGCGGGGCAGGACAAATGTGTTATAATAAATAGGAATATGGGAGGAAAGGAGCCGCCATGTTATTTGATTTCCAGGAAGAATTGAAAAAGCTTCCCCATAAGCCGGGAGTGTATATTATGAGAGATGACAGAGATGTCATTTTGTATGTGGGTAAGGCTATTGACCTGCATAATCGGGTGCGCTCTTATTTCCGGGAAAATATCGGCAGAGGACCTGCCATTGACAAAATGGTGACCCTCATCGCCCGGTTTGAATATATCGTCACAGACTCCGAATTGGAGGCTCTGGTGCTGGAGAACAACCTGATTAAGGAGTATTCTCCCAAGTACAATACATTGCTAAAGGATGACAAGACCTATCCCTATATCAAGGTGACGGTGGGAGAGGAGTATCCCCGGATATTGTTTTCCCGCACCATGAAAAAGGACAAGTCTAAATATTTTGGCCCTTACACCAGTGCGGGAGCAGTAAAGGATACCATAGATCTGCTGAACAAGCTGTATCAGCTGCGTACCTGTAATCGGAATCTACCCAGGGATACGGGCAAGGACCGTCCATGCCTGAATTATCATATTAAGCAGTGTCTGGCCCCCTGTCAGGGATACATAAGCCCGGAGCAGTACCGGCAGCAGGTGGCAGGTGCATTGGAATTTTTAAATGGAAATTACAATCCTATCTTAAAGGATTTGGAAAATAAGATGAGAGCAGCCGCAGAGAATATGGAATTTGAGGAGGCAGCGACCTATAGAGACCTGTACAACAGTGTGAAGCAGGTATCCCAGAAGCAAAAGATTACCGACAGCGTGGGCGAGGACAAGGATGTCCTGGCATTATATCAGGATGAGAGGGAAGCAGTGGTGCAGGTGTTCTTTGTCCGGGACGGAAAGCTTATCGGACGGGAGCATTACTATATGACAAATGTGTCAGAAAATGACAAGCCGGGTATTTTGCAGGAATTTATCAAGCAGTTTTATGCAGGGACTCCCTTTATCCCCAGGGAGCTGATGCTTCAGTATGAAATTGAGGATGCGCAGCTCATTGAAAGCTGGCTCAGCGAGCGTAAGGGTGCCAGAGTGTATCTGCGAGTGCCCAAAATCGGCAGCAAGGAAAAACTGGTGGAGCTGGCGGCCCAAAATGCCAAGCTGGTGCTCAGCCAG
>JAFUKS010000269.1 GCA_017473445.1 Lachnospiraceae bacterium | reverse complement strand
ATACATGACCTGATGAACATGAATGATTTTTATATGATTGACTCCAAGGTAGAGGAAGTAGCACGGGCACTGGGTCTGTTGGATATCGGTCTGGACAGGGATGTGACGGAGCTTAGCGGTGGCCAGCGTACCAAGGTACTCTTAGGCAAGCTTTTACTGGAAAAGCCTGATATCCTGCTACTGGACGAGCCTACCAATTATCTGGATGTGGAGCACATCGAGTGGTTAAAACGCTATTTGAATGAATACGAAAATGCTTTTATTTTGATTAGTCATGATATCCCCTTCCTAAACAGCGTCATCAACCTGATTTACCATATGGACAATCAGGAGCTGAACCGTTATGTAGGTGATTATGACAAATTCCAGGAAGTATATGCCATGAAGAAGGCACAGCTGGAGGCTGCCTATAACCGCCAGCAGAAGGAAATCGCTGATTTAAAGGATTTTGTAGCAAGGAATAAGGCCCGGGTATCCACCCGAAATATGGCCATGTCCCGTCAGAAAAAGCTGGACAAGATGGACGTGATTGAGCTGGCGGCAGAAAAGCCCAAGCCCGAATTTCATTTCCGTGAGGCCCGTACCTCCGGTAAGATTTTATTTGAAACCAAGGATCTGGTCATCGGCTACGATGAGCCCCTGTCAGTGCCCCTAAATATCTCCATGGAAAGGGGCCAGAAAATCGTCCTCACCGGTGCCAACGGTATCGGTAAGACCACTCTGCTGAAAAGTATCCTGGGACTGATTTCTCCCGTATCCGGTAGTGTAACCCAGGGAGATTATCTGGAAATCGGTTATTTCGAGCAGGAAATGAGCGGCTCCGGGGACAACAGCTGTATCGAAGAAATCTGGCAGACCTTCCCGGGCTTTACCCAGTATGAGGTGCGCTCCGCCCTGGCCAAATGCGGTCTCACCACCAAGCATATTGAAAGCAAGGTAAAGGTCCTCAGCGGTGGTGAGCAGGCCAAGGTACGCCTGTGCAAGCTGATTAACCGGGATACCAATATCCTGCTGCTGGACGAGCCCACCAACCACTTAGATGTGGATGCCAAGGACGAACTGAAGCGCGCACTACAGGCCTATAAAGGCAGTATCCTAATGGTATGCCACGAGCCGGAATTCTATGAAGGACTGGCTACCGAGGTATGGGACTGCACCAAGTGGACCACCAAGGTCTTTTAATAAATCTCCCTTTTCGGGATGCGGGGATAAGTGCCATGTCCCCAAAGGAAGGAGAGGGCAACACATTTCTATACGGACACGTTCTCACTCCGTGAAATACGTAACAGTACTAAGCTCGTAAGAGACCTCGCTAAGTACTGACGTATTTCAAGGGTCCTTTATAGAAACATGTTGCCCTCTCCTTTCACTTTGGGGACATTGGGTTATCCCAGGACGAAAAGAGAGTTTTATTATTTGTGCTTTGATTTATAGAGCAATATATCCACTGTCACACCAACTGCAATATAAACAATCCAAAACATAATAAGTTTTGCCGGTGAACCTATCAGAAGAGGATAGGGGGCTGCTCCTTTGGCTCCTGACAGAAGATTGTACACAAGGGACAGGGGCATAAATAAAAGGGTCCATATATTAATTGTTAAGAATAAGAATTTGGCTTTTTCCTTTGTTTCTTCATCGGATATGATTATTCCAATGGCAAACAACATGCATCCCATTACCATTAAAACCAAACCACCGGCAATGGCTGTGGTCACTTGCAATTCATACCATATCATTGCGGCGGCAAGCAGCCCCACAAAATTTAAGGCGGTTCCTACAATTGCAAATAGGGAGGCATCGGTCTTTTCTTTTTTCTGTACAGACTCTTTCGATACCGGTTCAATTCCCTTTAAAAGGTAATCTGTTGTCACCTCAAAATATTCGCTCATGAGGATCACCTTCTCAATGTCAGGCGAAGTCTGCTCGCTTTCCCATTTCGAAATCGCCTGACGGGACACGCCTATCTTATCGGCCAGTTCCTCTTGGGAAATTCCTTTTGTTTTTCTTAAATGTTGTATTCTGTCTGCTGTGTTCATAGTAACACTCCTTTCTTTTGGTAGTGTCAGCATAGCAAAGATAACGCTTACAAAACCACCATTATACAGATACATTTTGTCAACCATATGTTGCACCTTCGCAACTTATGGAAACTATCTCCCATTTGCTTTTAAATTTTCACAAATATCCTGTATAGCCTTGGAGCCAATGCCGTGTTTGCGCCATGACTCCAACAGGTATAGGTCCTTGATATAATCCCCTTCGGAAGAAACTTGCTTTTGAGTGTCTCCATCCACTGAATAAAAAACAAATCCTATGGCATCATTCCCGGACCATATGATATCAAAGAAGATGTGCTCATTGTTTTCTGAAAGATTGATTCTATCCTGTAATTCACTTATCAGTACATCCTCTGATTCACATTTTCCAAGTTCATTCCTATATTGAATCCACATGGGACGCAGAATATCCAGGTGTATCGGCACATTTCTGGCAGGATAACGGCTGGTCAGCCATAACGAATAAATTGTCTCATCTGCTTCAAAGCAAAAGTTCGCAAACTGAGAAGCTTTTGTTGTGTCGCGGAATCCCAGTTTCTTATGTAAATATAAAGAAGGAACGTTGGTCGCACTGATAGATACGGTGATGCAGGAAGCCGCTTCATATTCCCTTATCAAATCAAAGGCTGCTTCATACATCTTTGTTGTGATTCCCATATGCCTGTATTCTGCCAGGGTAAACACATCACAAATATACCAATTACTGATATCATCGGGATTACGGAGTACACGTAAGCTCCCTATGATGGTTTCACCGTCATAAGTAAAAATCGCATACCATTTTACTGCAAAGGTCTTTTCAAAATCTCTGATGGATTCCTTTTTCCAAGCATTCGCCGGAAGATATTCACAGGAATCAAAAATTTTAATTTCATACGTCTTATTCATAATTGCCTCCATGATTATACAAGTCGCACACGTTATTGTGCAAATGAAAAAAGTGTTTTCGTAAAACCGAAAACACTTTTATTTATCATAGAAGCTTATATTCATAAAAATATGCTAACTACGTAAAACAAGCAAATGATAGATGTCTTCGATTTTATTAAATTGATTTATCATATCATTCACCTGCCTTTCAGTAAGGATAGACTATCAAACCAAATGGTTTGTTGTCAAGGACATATCTCTCCACATGACAAAAGTACTAGCATCTGTTGTAACCACAATCTTATACCCCATACTTCTCCCTCATATCTGTAATCACATCATCTGCATCTCTAACGTTACCCCGTCTTGCCATAATAGTGCACCTCCATATACATTATAATGCTACATAATTGCATTTGCACTGTCATCGCATACATAGTTCAAAACAATCAGCCTGTCAAGAAAATTTATTATATTCTTTTCTGTTCTATATTATTGAAAATATTCTTTTTAAAATCATTTTTGGAATGGAAAAAATCCGTCTCCGATTTTGTTAATGTGTTCTTGTGGGCAATCGCTTCAACTGTACAAATCAAGTCCGCCGCTTGCGATAACTTATATTGATTTGTTTCTATTTTTCTAAATTCCACACCAGAAAACATCGTATTAAAAACCGAAACCAAAATTTGTGCCAGTTCCATTTGTCCATAATCATAGTACACAATTATAGTATTAAATGCAGAAAAGTAATTATAATTTTCTCTAAGTTTATTTGCAATCTCTTTTGTCAATTTATCCGTATAGGCAAATTTGGACTTTTCCTCACACTCTCCCTGATTGATTACCGGGCACATATATTTGATATCTAACATACGGGTAAAATGATATAAAGCATTGAAGAGTGCTTTTCTGTCTTCACGCAAATCATTTTTATAAACACCTTCACGCCTAATTAATGGACCGGTATGTATTGCATGCTCCGGATAACCCCAATTACTTACCTGTTTTTCTAAAGCAGTAATATTCTTTGAAATATCTATTTCTTGATTATGTAAAACCAATGCGACGTAGTAGTTCGGTGAGGATGGATTGTATTGTCCAAAATCCCCGGACTCATCCACAAACACGCTTAGTACTTTCCCCTTCATATGTCCCCTTATTCCCCTTACTTTATAACAAAATGGCGGGGTAAATCCCCGCCAGCCGGTGGACCAGGACCTTACGGTCAGCCCAAATTTAATTGCACTTCGTGCTACAGATTCTTATCTGTATAAATATTATATGTTGTTTTTTACAGAATAGCAACTATTTTTCACAGTACCTTTAAACTTCTATTTCTACCGGAACGCCCTTGCATTCAATATCAACGTACTATACAAATACAGCACATCTTTCCCCTGGAAATCTATAAACTGCTCCAGATAATCCGGTACTACATAACGGATATCCACCACATAGATACTCTTGTAGCCTTCCGCCAGCAAAGGAGCCAGACTGGAACCAAAAGAATCACGAAACAGGATTAGCTCTTTCTCTGTGGTGGCACCGGGATTATCTATCCGCAGCAGTGCCTTGGTACCGGATAGAAAGAATTCATAGCCATCCTTGCCGCCAAATTTTTCAAAGTCATAAATACCGTGGGTCTTTGCGTTTTCGTAATCATAGACGGTGCAGTTTTCCAAAGTCTCATTGGTCAGATAGGTGATGGTATCCGGCTGGGGATTTAAACCGCTCTGTCCATAATATACCCCGTAGAAGGGATACAATTGCTGCTTTTCATATTCCCCGGACAGTTCTCCACGGATGCCCAGCTGCGTGGCCAGTTTATCCACCACCTTGCCCAGCTTGTCCTGACTCCAGTGGGTATCTGTAAGGTAATAATCCTCCAGGGTCAGCTCCGGGAACAAATCAATATACTGCATCTCCGGTAAGGTCTCCTGCACCCGGTCAATCAACGCCTCATAGTCAGGAGCAGGATAACCATAATCTCTGCCAAAGAAATAATTCTTATCCGGTATAATGGCTACAAACTTCTCCCCACCGTTATCCTTCAAAAGCTTCTCATACACATAAGCAAGGCGTCCCAGGGAATAATCCACCGATTCCTCATGGAATTTGGGAGTCACTACTGCAATGGTCCCCTTCTCCACCGCTAAGCCATTATTTTCTTTTATCTGTAACACATCCATCTGAAAATGTGCCTTTATACTGCGGAAAAATTCCCTAAAAGGGAACTGGTCCACCGAATAGTCCTCAAATTCTTCTATCACAGATTTATCTAAAATGCCCTCCCAGGTAATTTCCTCCGGAAGCTGTGCCAAGGGACGACGCTCCGCCACAGAAGACTCTTCCGGAGCAAAAAATTTGATTACACACAATACTGCAAACAGACCCAGGAACAATCCGAAGGCCACCGTCAGGGTTATGTTTTTTACTCTATTTTCCATTTGGTATACCTCCTTATCCTAAAATCTGAAATACAGGAAGGGACTGAAGGACCCATCCACAAAATAAGCAGTTACCACCAGTAACAGGACAAACACCAGCACCGGCTCTAACAGATTTATCACCTTCCGACCGGCAGCATGTTCTTTTATCCGCAGCACTGCCTGCTTCACCAAAGGCGTAGCTCCTACCACTGCCAGTACCATCAGCAATCCATAGCTGCTTAGGTAATACGCAGTTTCTTGGGACCACAGGGGCAGTCCCCCCAGACCAAGCATACAGCCTATATCCTGCAAAGCACCTGTCATGCCGTTACCACTAAATAGTACAAAGCTAACCACTATGAGTATCACCACATACAAGTGGGAAACTACCCGGGGTAATTTCTCCAGAAGCTTCCCCAGCCAAAATTTTTCTGCCATTAAAAAGAACGCGAAATACAAGCCCCAGCAGATAAAAGTCCAGTCCGCACCATGCCAAAAACCGGTGAGGAACCATACTGTCAGAATGTTTAATAGCCATCGCCACTTAGGCACTCGGTTGCCACCCAGGGGAATGTACACATAGTCTCTAAACCAGGTCCCCAGGGACATATGCCACCGACGCCAAAATTCCGTAATACTCTTGGAAATAAAGGGGTAGTTGAAATTTTCCAGGAAATGAAAGCCCAGCATCCGTCCCAAACCAATGGCCATATCGGAATAACCGGAAAAATCAAAATAAAGCTGCAAGGATATGCCCAACGCATAGCACCAGTACCCCATCACTGAGGGCTGGGAAGCTCCGGTCATAGCGGCAGCCATGGCTCCCAGGGTATCTGCCAGCAGTACCTTTTTGGACAGACCCAGTACAAACCGGGTGACACCATAGGCAAAATTCTCAAAGGAATGGGTTCTGGCAGAAAGCTCTTCCTCCACAGTGGTGTACCGCACAATGGGACCTGCAATGAGCTGCGGAAACAAGGTCACGTAGGTAGCCAGATGAATCAGATTCTTCTGGACCCGGGCCTCTCCCCGATATACATCAATGGTATAACTGAGGGTCTGGAAGGTATAAAAGCTGATACCGATGGGCAGAGCAATTCCCAATAAGGCAAAATCCGACCCGGTCAGATTGTTTACATTGCTGATAAAGAAATCGGAATACTTGAAAAAGCCCAATACACCGATGCTTGTAACCACACTGGACCACAGGAATACCTTAGACCAAACACTTCCCCGGAACCGTTCTATGAGCAGTCCATGAATATAGGAGGACACTGTGGTAGCCAAAATCAGCAGGGTATATACCGGTTCTCCGTAAAAATAGAAGAACAGGCTGGCTATTAGTAATACCAGATTTTTCACTTTAAAGGGAACGATGAAATAAATTGCCAAAACCACCGCCAGAAAATAATATAGAAAACTGATACTGGAAAATAGCACTCTATTACCTCCTATTCCGCATCGCTTTTTGTGTTATTTATAGTATACCATGTCGACTAACGTCTCCGTGCAGGCATTCGCCTTATAGAGCTCCCTATGCACGCATGGAGCTCTGCAAGGCTCATTATACCATAAAAAAAACAAAGGCACCCCTGTATTCCGGAGTGCCTCACAGTGCAAAAATTATTGAGCCACATTGGAAATGGGGCACATCAGGAAAAACACGGTATTGCCATAAGCACCGATTACAGTCTGATCTGCTTCTACACAGATGTTCCAACGGGGATCTGCATTACCTGCCAAGGAAGTAATAAATGCATTTACATCTTCACCTTCCTCCAGGGTAAAGATATAACCCATAAATGCTACACCGGTCATCATAGGACCAAACTGAGCCGCCTTGGCAAATCCGGTAACATCATTGGTAAAGCCCATAAACCAGCCGGGCTCCATTTCCACGGTACCACCCATAAACTGGATTGCTTCGTTGGCAATCAGTACATTTGCCACATCAATGGGGGCTGCATCAGGATTCTCCTTCATCTCTGCCAGGAAAGCATCCCACATCTTACCGCCAAAGGTATCTGCTTCTACTTCGGGAGCTACAATTACTGCTCCGTCGGTAACTGCATCACCTGCTTCCGTGCTTTCATCCACCACAGAAGACTCCACGTTGGACTCCTTCTCTGCACCTGCGGTTTCATTGCCGCCACATGCAGTCAAACTAAATACCATTGCCGCAGTTAACATCATTGCTATTAATTTCTTCATAATTTACCTCCTGTTTCTTTCTCTTGGAAAGTCGTTTCTCTACATTCTGTTTCACTTATAATACAGACAAGGTTCTAAAAGGTGACCAAAATTTTTAAAAAAATTATTCTATAAAATAATCTGTAATTTTCCAGACCGCTTCTTCCTTATTTTCTATGGGAATTATCTGAATAGAAATGTCGCTTCCCATACTGTTTATCAGTTCATTCAGCTTTTCATCTACAAAGTCTGCCAGGACACAGATGGTATCTTCATCCTCCGTGGCCCACTGCTCTGTCCGGTCCAAAACCTCCTGCAAATCAAATTCCAGTATGGCCTGTGGCTTCATACCTCTGGTAGCGTCCTCCGGGGAGACCTCCAAAAAGCGACAGGACAAAATTGTCCCCCTTAAAAGGGCCCACTGTTCATAGGATGTATCCATTTGCGAAAAAGCACTCTGGTCTTCTGTGGCCGACTGACTCTCTGTCATAGACGCCTCAACACCTGTAACCAATTCATTCTCAGTGGTTTCCGTATCACTATACAATCCTATCTCCTCTGCCAACCGGTATTCCTGATTATCAGTAGTGCCGTCCTGTGCCACGTTCCGTCCCGTCTGCCTCCAGGCCACCAATCCTACACCGAGTACCAGGGCGCAAGTAGCCACTGCACTGACCCAGCGGTAATTCGTAGTGCTCCAAAAGGGTACTTTGGCCCTTTGACGCACTTCCTGCTGCTCCTTTATTTTCTGCATCGTGGCATCAATCAGTTCTTCTGAGGGCCGGATGCGGTCCAATGATTCTCTTAACTCTTCCTTTTTCATTGCTAAGTGAAGCTTCCTTTCTAATTACACTTCTTGTGTTACACATCCTGTGCTATATATCCTGTGCCTCTATCTCCAGGCGGAGCTTTTGTCTGGCACGGGACAGACGTTTCTTGATATTGGTTTCCGAGGTCTGCAAAGCCTCCGCAATCTGCCGGATGGACATATCCTCATAGTAAAACAGTAGGATGGCCTCCCTCATATTCTGGGGCAGCTTCAAAACCTCTGCATACACATCCGGCCCTTCCTCTGGTAGGAAGTCTTCGCCTTTCTCATCCGATATCATGGAAAGCATGGCATCATCCAGAGAAGTCACATGCTTTTTCCAGGGTGCCACAAAGTGGGAATTACAGCAGTTCACCGTGACCTTAATCAACCAGGCCTTCCGGTGCTCCTCAGAAGCAAAGGGCTTTTCATTCATCACCAGCTTCAGAAATACCTCCTGGAAAATATCCTCCGCATCCGCCACCGACTGTACCTTGGTCAAGGCAATGCGATAAATCATGGGCGAATAATGCCGCACTACCTCTTCCGTCACTTCCATGGGTAATACTGTATTTAGTTCATCCTTTCCGGAAAAATCCATTACGCCATTTTGCATCATCATTTGTTCCTTCACTTGTAATACTAAAATTATAGCAAAAGGTGACCAAAAAGAATATAAAAAAAGGAAAAGTCCTTCCAAACCAATCCGCTCTGCTAAAAAAAGCGAAACTCGTTCTGAAGAACTTTTCCTAATTACCATATTTATAAATCCAATACCTTTATAGCGACAACCACAAGAATTACAAATGAAGCAACTAATTTTATCAAATCAACTACAAATTCCATGCTCCTGAAATAAGCATTGTACTTATATCCCTCATTTTGAATATGTAAAATTAGTGGTTCACCACCTCTTGTCATTAACCGATACTTTGTTCCGTCCTCGTAATAGATAGTAATTTCATAATCATGCCATCCGGGAGAACAATCTATTTCTTTTGCCCGGTTCATATCCGGTATTTGGTAGTCTTCACGCGTTAAAAGGCCTCCCCAAGATTCGATTAGAGAATCTATGGTTTCTTCCATTAAAAAGCTTATATTACTTCTGTTGTCATCAGTTACTCTGATTCTGTCGGATTCCCTAAGTTTTCCCGACAAATAAATCACCAAAATGCTCTGCAGAAAAAACAATATCGCAATAATTAAAACAAAAAATTTAAGCGTTTTTTTTAATATTGATTTCAAAATTTCACCTCATTACCATATTTATAAATCCAACACCTTTATAGCGACAACCACAAGAATTACAAATGAAGCAACTAATTTTATCAAATCAACTACAAATTCCATGCTCCTGAAATAAGCATTATAACCTTCGTTTATAAAATATGAACGAATATAGTCAGGATGACGGTCCAAATAAAAACTATAATTTGTTCCATCTTTATAATAGACAGTTAGTTTCGCATCGTGCATAAAAAACCTACGTTCTACTACTTTTGCCCGGCTCATATCCGGTATGTCTTTGTAATCATCATAAGCTTCTTCCATCATGGATACTATTTTCTGTCTGTTGTTGTCAGTGACTTTAACTCTGTCACATTCCCTAAATTTACCTATAAAATAAATCACCAAAATACTATGTAAAAAAAACAATATAGAAATAATTAAAACAAAATATTTAAGCACTTTTTTTAATATTGATTTCAAAATTTCACCTCATAAAATATGTATGTTACCGCCCTTACTTCTGTACAGCTGACGGTTCGTATTTCTCCAGACTCAGTACCGCCATATGACGGGAAATATTATAAGTCCGCCAATTCATATCCTCCGTACGGTTACGCATTCTCTTCAGATAGAGATGACCAAATTCCCAATAACCATCATATTTATAAGCATTATCGTACCTGAGCATATCCTCTTCACTAAAATCATAGCGTCCCAGTTCATCCATAAACTCATACACCACAGGAGCCGCATCCGCACATAAAGTCGCTATGTAGTAAAAATCATTATAATCGTTTTTTGCCAAGAAAAATTCCTGTGCAAACACACTTTTCACTTGACCTTCCGCATTACTTAGGTTCACCTTTGCAATCCAATAGTCCGGATGGCTGAAAGCCAAGGCAATATATAAAACTGACACAAGTGTCACACCGTACCAAAACAGCGGAAAACGCTCTTTCCAGATGTGAAAAATGACACCAATGAACATTAAAAACAGGATAATCAAAGCCCACAACACCAAAATACGCATAAAAGTCAAGTAATAATAGCGGATATTAAGTACCATACGGTACGCACTGGATGCAATCATGATAAAAGTACAGAATGACATCAGTGTCAGTATCAATTTCAGCGCTTTGCTCTCCTTAAAATAAGCCATGGTACACAGCACAATCACCAAATTGATAATACCTACCAACAACAATTGGAAAAATCCCTCACGGGCATACTCTGCATAGGTATAGCCCTCCGGCAGCTCAAGCTTGCCCATAAACAGATAAATAATCTGAATCACACTGAAATACGCATATACCACTGTCAGACCTGCAGTGATAATCATCATCAGAATAGGCTCTCCCTTTCTTCTATCCTTTACCTCAGGAGAAATATGTAACCCACAAAAATAAGTCAGCAATGCGTAAGCACCAAAGAAGCATATCACGGTACGAAAGAAAATGTTGCCCAGATTTTCCAGTTCCAGCCACTCCAAAATTTCTTTGGTCACCTCATTGAACACCACATCCGCACTGCTCAGCAAAGACAGAATCACTACCAGCACAGGAATCATAATAATGACACCTAAGACAGCGGCAAGGGTCTTCTGGTTGTACTTACCCTTCTTGGTCTTAAAATATTCCTTAGCATCCCTTACAGGTGCAGGCAATTCGCCAAACATATTTCCGATACTTTGGAGAATACCGGCGAAAAACTTGCCCAGCCCCCATTTGTGTGTATCATAAAATTGTTGCAGTACCAAGCAGATAGCCAACAGAAAAATGCCCAGCTTATTGAAGAAAATAATCCTTCCGTCATCTGTGGCAAAGGTAGCTACTGCCAGCAGCATCATACAAATCATCTGAAAGAGCGCGCCTTTTTTCAAGGAAATCTCTAGTTTTGATAACGATAAGCAAATATACAAGAGACTTCCTGCGACGAAAAAAGGGTAAGCCACTCCTGAATTGTTTTTAAACATACATAATCCATAAAATAACGAATACAAAAGCGTTGCCACGCCAAAGAATCCGAAATTCCCCTTTAATCTTTTACTATATTCCTGTTTTACTTCCATAACTCCCATCCTTTCTCATAGTCATCCTATGAATCCACTAATTGTCCACCCAAGGCCCTATGAGCAGGCTCCATGCATCGACCGATTTATTCTACTCAGCCTCCCCCGCCTGTGCTTCCCCTTCCGGGTCTGTACACTCATCATCCGGCACATACTCCAGGATATCCCCGGGTTGACAATCCAGCGCCTTGCATATAGCATCCAGAGTCCCCAGACGTACTGCCTTGGCCTTGTTGTTTTTTAATATGGACAGATTGGCCAGGGTAATATCCACTTCCCCCGCCAGCTCCGTAAGACCCTTCTTACGCTTTGCCATCATCACATCCAAATTGATTATAATCGCCATATTTTCACCACTTTCTACTGCCTAAATCGTAAAATCATTTTCTTCCTTATAACGAACTGCTTCCTCAAATACCAACGCCAGCACCTTACTGAACAGGCCTGCAATTACAAATACCAGAATCACAACTCCAATGGCCATGGTCATATAAAAGAAACTACGCACCAGCGAAAACAATGCAATCAGAAAACTGATATTACCCATCTTCCGCAGGCTATGTACATTTCCCATTACAAAACAATTTTCCGCCAGAACCGTACGGAATATTTTCCGCAGTTCTCCAATCAGGCAGGTGGCCAGAATCCCCAAAATAAAATAGATTATCAATGCTGCCCAGTAATTCTCCCGCACCCGTTCCAGTAACATGCCCAGCAGGTACAGCGTTCCCGGCAGGGAAATGGTCAGCCCAATACCACTCCAGAACATAAAGTCCAGCAGATATTTGGTCATTTGGGTCATCTGTTTCTTTCTTACTGTCAAATTCTTTGCTTCCATGGTAAGTCTCCTTTAAACAGTATTGTATGATGAAAATATAGCATCCCACTTTCTGTGAGTCAATATATTTTTATCGTAAAACAATAAAGAAATCCACAGGAATTTTCTTAGGAATTTCTTAAAACCAATTTCTTAAAACGTTTCTTAAAACCATTTCTTAAAACCCTTTCTTAAAACCCTTTCTTAAAACCTTTCTTAAACCTCTTAAATCTACTGGATGCACTGGTATCCTATCTGCTGCTTCACTTCAACCGGTGTCACTACAAAAAATCGCTTAAGCTTCACAACTTAAGCGATTTTCTTTCCTATCGGTTTTCCTACTCTTCCGTATCTTCAGTTATGGTAGGGTCATACTCCAGGATGTCTCCCGGCTGGCACTGCAATACCTCGCAGATAGCCTCCAAGGTGGAGAAACGGATGGCACTGATTTTGCCTGTTTTCATCTTGGACAGATTTACATTAGATACGCCCACTCTTTCGGACAATTCGTTTAAACTCATCTTTCGGTCCGCCATGACACGGTCTAACCGCAATATAATCTTTCCCATATTACACCTCGCTTTACAGGGTCTCATCGGATTCCTGCTGCAGAACCGCACCGTACTTGAAAATGTACGCCAACACCAATACCAGTAATGCAGTTAAAATAACACCCAAATCTACAGAAAACATCATGCTGAATTTATTGGAGGTAACGCTTGCCATAATGGTATCTGTGATAATGGAAACAATAGTCCAGGGAATCAACGCATAGGCCAGATTCTGCATCTTACGGATCACATTTTCTGCAAAAGGAGAGTCGCAATCCCTAAATGCCTTACACAGCTTACCTACGAAGATTAATGTCACCAGACTCATGGTCAGCATAATAAATGCCATCATCACCAGCCACGCCACATCATGCATGGTATAGGTATCACCCTCTTCGGTATCTTCCAAATGAATCACTTGATTCGCCACGCTGACAGTCATACCGCTCAATTCTTCATCGGTAACAAACTCCTGCTTTAGCTGCTCCTCAATAGTGGGATCGTTAAGAGCCGCCCGGTCCTCGGGAGTCATCATATCTCCCAATACAGAGTAGTCCACATGAACAGACAACTGCGGTGTAAGGCTAAAGCTTACCAGCTTGTCCGGAATCAAAAAGCAAAGTACTGCTCCCACGAGACATGCTACCATACCCATGATTATCAGAGCCTTACACACATTCGTTAATATATTACTTACATTTCCAATCTTGTTGATTTTTGCAATCGCTTGTTCTTTCATTTTTATTCTCCTTTATCCTCTCATAATTAAATTTAAATCACTCTTGCAAGAAAGCGAACGATAAAAAATAAGTTTTTAATGTTTATCGTTAAATGTACTATAACACCACATTTTTCTTTTGTCAATACATTTTTAACGAAAAACATTAAATTTTTAAATTTTATCATTTCTCTCTATTTTTTCTCCGCTAATTATAAAGGATATATTTGACCTTTTTGCAATAAAAGAATAAGATAGTATTAACAAGATTTTTATTATTAACAAATTTTTACTTAAGAGAAAAAGGAGATTCCCTATGAAGATTTACGTAAATCAGATGGGCTATCTGCCGGGCAGTAGCAAAACAGCTATTTTAGCCCTGGAAGGGACCAAGGATGCTCCCATCCCCGAAGCTCCCGGCAAGGTACAAATTTGTGCTAAGAGCGGCACCTACATGCTGGAAAAGGAAGCTCTTTTTTTTGGCTGGGATGAGGCCTCCGGCGACTTTGTATGGCAGGTAGATTTTTCGGAGATTCAGGCCCCCGGTTCTTATGAAATCCGATGGCAGGGCCAGACTTCCTATCCCTTTTCCATAGGCTCCCATTTATATAATGAGCTTCACACTCTGCTGAGCAAGGCTCTCTATTTTCAGCGCTGCGGTATGGCCTTGGAGGAGCCTTATGCAGGTCATTTTGCCAGAAAAACCTGCCACTTAGCACCCTCCGTTCTTTGGTCAGAATACGAGAAATGCATGGCAGGCGAAATGGAAGAAGCTGATATGCAGCACTTCGATATCCGGGGTGGCTGGCATGATGCGGGAGATTATGGACGCTATCCCACTGCTGCAGCTTGTGCTCTGGCACATATTTTATATGCTTATCGATTTTTCCCCGGAGCCTTCGAGGGAACCTTGAATATTCCCGAAAGCGGCAGAGATATACCCGATATTCTTAGCGAGTGTTTATATGAGCTGAAATGGATGCTACAGATGCAAAATGAAGAAGGGGGCGTCTATCACAAGCAATGTACCCTGCGCCATGCCAATTTCGTAATGCCCTGTGAAGACCGGGAGCAAATGTATCTCTATCCCGTATCCTCTCTGGCTGTGGCAGATTTTACGGCAGTTATGGCACTGGCTTCCAGAATCTATCGTCCCTTTGAGGAAGATTTTGCGGACCAGGCATTGGCAGCGGCACTGAAATCCTATGATTGGTTGCAAAAGCACCCTGAGTTTCTGGGATTCCACAACCCCGAGGAGACCAACACTGGTGAATACGGTGACTCCTCCGATAGGGACGAGAGAATGTGGGCAGCCATGGAGCTTTACCGTTGTACCGGAGAGGAACACTATCTTACCGAAGCACGGGAGATTTTTGATACTCTCTCTTCCACCACCGAATTTGGATGGGGCGATGTCAGCGGTTTTGCAGGCTGGGCACTATTGGAAGCAAAGCTAATGGAAGACTATGGAAATATACTCGGTACTACCACAAGTACCCCTATTTCTGCCGCAGAAGCAGATTTTTGCAGACTTTATGAGACTGCTTTTCTAAAGGAAGCAGAACGATTATTGGAAACATTGTCCGGTTCCGGCTACGGTGTAGCTCTTTCTCCCAGGGAATTCTGTTGGGGCAGCAATATGGTAGTACTAAATAGAGCGATGCTTTTTGGCACTGCTTACCTACTGGAGCCCAAGAAGACTTACACAGATGCTGTGGTACGCCAGATGGATTATATTCTGGGTGTCAATGGGGCAGATTACAGCTATGTTACCGGCGTAGGTGCCCATGCTTTCTGCAATCCTCATAACCGCGTAACCGTAGCTGATGACATTGACGAAACCATTCCCGGCTTTGTATCCGGTGGACCCAATGGACGCCCGGCAGATGAAAAAGCGGAATGGCTCATTCGTCCCGGTACTGCTCCTATGAAGTGCTATCTGGATATCTGGGAGTGCTACTCCCTAAATGAAATTACTATTTACTGGAATTCACCTGCTATCTTTGCAGCAGCATTCCTTTCTGTCATAAAATAGCGGTACCCCTTCCCAGTATCCCTCTTTCCAATATTTCTGGGATAGGTACAAAAACTCCCGTCATGTTTTACCATGACGGGAGTTCCTTTTTACTCTTCTCCAAAAATCTCATCCAGAGTCTTGCCCAGTACCTTACAAATAGCCCGACACAGATTGATAGTAGGGTTGTAGTCACCCTTTTCAATCGCATTGATGGTCTGTCTGGAGACACCCACCTGGTCCGCCAGCTGCTGCTGGGACAAATCCAGTGCTGCCCGGGCCGATTTCATTTTCAGATTCTTCATCCCTACTCATCCTTTCCGTCCTTCAGGACCTTTTTATCCAATAGCGCAACTGCAATGATTACAAACATAATGCCCACCAACAAGTTCATACCCGAATAGGGCTGGGACACGATATGTTCAGCGGCACTTGCAGATATACTTCTTACAATTCCACCAATTCCTAAACCTAAATTAATTAATCCTGCTACAATGAAAATCACCACCAGCATAGTCCTGTTCTCATTTAGGGCGAAATATGCATCGTTCCAAATGCAGTAACAGATGCATACCACCATACCTACAACCAGAATCACGCCCAGCTGATTCTCCGCAAGCCAGGGGGATATCATATCCATACCACCCAATATATAAAGTACGAAAAGGCTGATTAGCATTGCAAAGAACCCGTACTTAAATCCTCTTCCCCGCAATAACTCCTGGCGTTCGTCAAATTTGCACTTGGTATCTTCCCCTTTTTTAGTCACAGTCAAAAGCAATACCACCAACAGCAAGCCTAAAAGCAGCCCTAATACAATACCGACCTTGAGAGGCATATCCTTTTCCATAAACCGGATTTCGTAGGTCATATCCCAGGTACCGTTCTGGGCGTATTCATAGGGGTCTTCCTCTTCATAGGGAACATCCATTTCTTCCCTTACTACATCATACTCCTTAAAAAAGGTTTTTACAGCTTCTGGGCTGGTAAGGAAACACAACTGTACCGTATAAGTACCTTCCTCCAGTTCTACTTCACCTTGGGACATGGTCAAAGACTCTGCGGTAAAAGCGTTTACCAGTTCCCCGGCTTCATTGAGTATCCGGCATCCGGTCAATAATCCGGGAGTCTCTGCCTCCCACTCCGCATACGTGCTGTAAGTATCCGTATCGGGAATCTCAATCTCATACTCCAACTGTCCCGGCACTGCTACACCATCTGTTATCGTCACCTTTATGGCAGGGTTCAAATCGATGGTGGGCACCTTCAACACCCCGGCTGCAAATAATAGGAACCCCCCAATCATAGCTGCCATGGCCACCACTGTGGCTAAAATAATCTTATTTTTCTTGCTCATTTCTCTCTCCTCCTTATTTACTCTTGAAAAGTATCCTCTTTGTCCGCATTTTCCACGGATGTATCCACATCCTCTTGCTTCGATTCTTCAATGGTAAGCAGCTCCTTAACCGATTGCTTCTTCCGGTCTTGCGGCTCTTTCCCTTTTCCCCAGCGTGCTGCTACCAGTGCTACAGCAATGCCCAGAATTACAAAGCCAATGGCTCCTGCTATAAAGTCTACCACTACACTGAAATCAATTCCATTCATGTCCATATATTACTCCTTTTCCTTTCTGTCCCTCCACAAGCGGACTGCACAAAATGAATTTAATCCCATCAAAATCAGCATGGCGATGCCATTGGTCCGTACTGCCCAATCAGGCATTGTCACTATGGCAAAATGAACAAACCAAATAATCACTGTAAGCAACATACCAATCCTTGCAAACAAATATAATCTCTTCATATGTATTCCCTCCTGCTCCTCTTGTAAGGCTATCATATATCATAAATTACATTGTGTCAACTATATTTTACATAAAGTTTTGTATTTTTTCCTTTTTGCTATTATGTTCATCTGCCAGCTGAATTGCATTTCGAGATGCAACTTTGTAATTCGAAATGCAGTTTTGTAAATTAACAATCAAATATTTGTAAGCGAAACGCAGTTTTTGTACTCGAAATGCCACATTTGTAAACGAGAAGCAACTTTTGTAACCGAAATGCAATCTGTACAAATCATTTTTTTCGATGTATGATACTTTTAGAACACGCCAAAAGGAGGTCAATCCTCTCTCGATTAAATTTGTAATCGGAGAATCCACCCCTGTCACCTGCTTATTTATTTCAGTACGGTGTTGGCGACTGGGTTCTATAATTTATTTTTTGAGAAGATTTGGTTTCAGCATGATATCTTTGGCGGCAACCTGACGGCATGCTAATCTTTCCAAAACATCTTCTCCGTGATAAAAGCTGAAGGTTTCGTATGGACTACGATCATTCAGCTTTTTTCTTTTGTAAGAATTGATGTGGTTCATCATCAGAAAAATGTCTCTCTGAGTAAGATGATCAAAGCTCGTACCTTTCGGCAAAATACGCCTTATCAGTTCGTGGTTGACTTCAATGGCACCTTTTTGATAAGGACTACCGGCATCACAATAAAAGACATTCGTCCTATGGTAGGAATAACCTCTCGGAGCTGTTTCTCGATACTCAATAGCTCTCGGATTTGAGAATTCACTTCCGTTATCCGTCAGGATTACAGGAAAGAGTTTCTCAAAAAGCTCTGGTCCCAAAATCTTATCCATAGCGTTGAAAATATCAATCACGGACTGGGATGTATTCGCATCCCGCAAAAATGCAAGCATAAGACTCGATTCCACGAAGTGAATGGTAAGTAAACATTTACCACCAACTGTACCGATTACAGAATCCATCTGAACAACAGGAGTATCAGGATTCTTTTCCAGAAAATGTTCAAACTCCTTGTAGCTGCGACCAATGCGACAACCTTTATCTACCTTGAATTCCGGTTTCTTATAACGCTCACGGAAACGAACCTTTCTTGGTAAATCAATGTTTCTCACATCGAAAAGACAAGCATCAATGTAGTTATAGATAGTCTTTTCACTACACATTAATTCATCCTCATGTTCAAGGTAAATTTGATGAATGGATTGTCCCTGTCTTACAAGCGGAGTAATGATTTCATTTAACCGTGCAATCTCTGCATAACTTACAGTATTGTGCTGATTTATGGGTACAGTCCTTGCCACAGATGTTCTTTCTCCTGCAATTCATTCTGTTTTTACATGCATTGAAAGGATATCCGGGATAACCAGTTGCCACTTCAGAAGAATACTTTTTAATTTCTCTTGAAATGGTGGTTGGATTTTTATCCAGTTCTTTTGCAATAGACTTTAAGGATTTACTTTCTTTCAAATCCTTTTGAAGGGTAAGGCGTTCT
>JAFUKS010000268.1 GCA_017473445.1 Lachnospiraceae bacterium | reverse complement strand
CCCAGTACGCCTACTTCCATACCATTTAAATACACATGAAAATAATTGTCTCCTTCTGTCTCAAAGGGAATGTATCCCCAAAACAAAAGCAGAGCACAAAAGAAAACAACTAATGTAGCTTTAATATATGCAATTTTTAATCTTTTATTATGAATCGTAATAATCATTCTTCTACCATTTTCTAATGTTTTCGCAATCAAAATTATTCTAACAATAAAAAATAAGCTTGTAAAGAAGAATTACAAGTTTCACCAAAAGCATTTACAAACACCTGTTCTGTTGTTAGAATAAAATTGTTACCGTATAAGCATTTTTTGACCGTACCGGAAAGGAGAATGGAGCATGCCGGACCCTATCATTTTTCATATTGATGTGAATTCCGCATTTCTCAGCTGGTCCGCCCTTTCCCTTTTGCAAGAAGGCTCTGATACGGATATCCGGCAAATTCCCGCCATCGTAGGGGGAGATATTACCAAACGCCATGGAGTCGTATTGGCCAAATCTATCCCTGCCAAAGCCTACGGTATCACCACCGGTGAGCCGGTGGTCAACGCTTACCGCAAATGTCCCACTTTGGTCAGCGTGCCCCCGGACCATGCCATGTACTCCCGCAGGAGCCGGGAATTGATGGAGCATCTGGCAGCCATCTGTCCGGAAATTGAACAGGTAAGTATTGATGAATGTTATATGAATTTTACTCCTATTGCAGGAGAGTATCCATCTCCCGTAGCCGCCGCTACTATCATAAAGGATGAGATTCTAAAGCGCTTTGGTTTCTCAGTGAATGTGGGCATCTCAGACCGCAAGGTACTGGCCAAAATGGCCTCCGATTTTGAAAAACCCAATAAGGTACATACCTTGTTTTCTCATGAAATTTCCCAAAAGCTGTGGCCTCTGCCGGTATCCTCGCTCTTTCTCTGCGGACGCTCCAGTGTGGATACCCTTCACAAGCTGGGGATTCTCACCATCGGGGATTTGGCTCAAAGTAACCCGGGGATTCTGGAAAGCCATCTTAAAAGCCACGGAACAGTACTATGGAATTACGCCAACGGCAGAGACGACTCCCAGGTAGTGCCGGAGCCTGCCCAGGCTAAGGGGATCGGTAATTCTACTACGGTATCCAAGGACATTGAAGATTATGAGGAAGCCTGCCGGGTATTGTTGCAATTGGCCGAGTCTGTAGGACGGCGTCTACGCAAACAACACTTCTGTGCCGGCTTGGTATGTACAGAAATCAAATACAATGACTTCCGCAGTGTATCTCACCAGGGCATCCTGCTGACCCCATCTGCCTCTACCGACGTAATATACCGTAAAGCCTGCGAATTGTTCAAGGAATTATGGAACGGTACTCCCATACGATTACTGGGCATCCGTACCACTAAACTGACAGAGGACACGGAACCGGTACAATTAAATCTCTTCGACTATAGCCAGTCCAAATCAGAAAAGCAGCAGCGGTTGGACCAGGCTCTGGACCGTATCCGCCTACGCTATGGGCAGGATGCCATTACCAGAGGCAGTCTGTTGGATACCTCCTTCGAAGAGGACGAATCTGAATAAATCTCACGATATAAAAAGCACCACCGGTAAAGCTCCGATGGTGCTTATCTCATCATTTTAGATTTACTTTTTCTTCTTTACACTATAGCCAAAGGTACCCAGCAACTCTCCGGTTGCCAGATAAGCCCCATGGGAATATACAATGGGCTGTGCCTGCTCCAGATGAAACTTTCCCTTCTCATCCATGTATTCCTCATCCACATGGACAGCCAATACATCAGCCAGAAACATATCATGGGACCCCAATTCCAACACCTGTCGTACCCTGCACTCGATATTTACCGGGCTCTCACCGATTAAGGGAGCCTTAATATGCTCTGCCGGCAAAGGAGTCATCTTCATTTCCTTAAACTTATCCACATCCCTACCGCTCTTTACACCACAATAATCCGTAGCATAGGCCAAATCCTTGGTAGTCAGATTAATTACAAACTCCCCTGTCTCCTTCAGAATCGGGTAGGAATACCTCTCCGGTCTCACGGATATGGACACCATAGGAGGATTGGTACAAACCGTACCCACCCAGGCAAGGGTAATAATATTGGGTCTGCCCTGGGCATCCGCCATGCTTACCATAACTGCCGGCAAGGGATATACCATATTACCGGCCTTCCACAACTGCTTTGCCATCCTTCATATACCTCGCCTAGAAAATTCCCAGCCAGGAAAGCACTTGTAAAATCACACCGGCGCTGCTCATAAGAAGTGCCATAATCGCTACACTGAGCACACCGTTTAATCTGCCATTCAAGGAATGTACATTTTCCTGCAAGGTTTCAGCTGTTTTGCCATTTTCTTCAGCTACCACTGCTTGAATGTTACGATATACCTTCACACACTCTTTATGTAAATTCTCATCCGTCTTGTCCAGACGCATGTCCACTACTTCTTTTATCATTTCAGGAGACAGAGTCTCCTGCTGATAGCTCTCCAGCTTGGCAAGACTTTCTTCTACCAATTCCTGCATACGTGCCACACTGGTTTCTGTCAGCTCTGTTACCTTTGCTATATCATTTTCCAATGCACCATTCACACGTTGTTCAATGGATGCCATTTCCTTGGTCAACAATTCCATCTGCTTCAGACATTCGTGATATCTCTCCACCTGACTCTTTAGTTTATTCATTTCCTCCGCCTCAGCTGCAGAATTTGCCCGAATCATCTCCTGGGCAGTAAGACGATGTGCCAACTTATCAACAAAACTATCCATTAATTTCCCTCCGAACATATGGCGTACCACCTTTTCATTTGTTTTGTGGTTATTACTCTTTTTATTTTAACACCAAACCCTGCGTCTGGCAACCTCCACCCCGTCGGGAATCATTGTTTATTTTGCACAACTTTTTCCAATTCTGTCACACTCTTTTGTTAGTATTCATCAAAGATTAACACCATGTTCATAAATTGTTCATATTTAATTGCTATACTAATCACATGAATTCAAAGAATTCTCTCAAACCGACTACAAGATAAATTTTTTCATAATAGCCCAGGTGTCGAAAGGTGCCTGGGCACTCCTCATTTTATCCAAAAGTTTCCATATAAAAACAGTCACTCCCACAGGAATGACTGTTTATTTTCTTTCCCTTATGACAGGTCTCCGCCCCTTGCCTGGCTGATTGCCAGAATCTCTTCATTCAGAGACAACATTCTGGCATCCAAATCTGCCACCATCCGGGAACATTCGATGAGTTCACTCTTAATATGCTCCGGTGCATCTCCTTCAAATTTATAATGAATCTTATGCTCCAGACTGGCCCAGAAATCCATGGCTACAGTACGTATCTGAATCTCCACCTTGGTATCCACAATACGGTCAGACAAATATACCGGTACCGTTACTATCATATGATAGCTCTTATAGCCACTGGCCTTGGGATATGTAATGTAATCCTTCACACCGATTACCTTGATGTCACGCTGTTCACTGATCATCTCCGCAATGCGGTAAATATCTGAAGTAAATGAACAAATAATACGAATACCCGCTATATCGTTGATATACTTTACCATATTTTCGATGGTAGAATCATAGCCGTGCCGTTTCAGTTTCTTTACAATACTCTCCGGATTCTTGATTCGGGCCTTGATATGCTCAATGGGATTGTACTGATGCACATGCTGAAACTCATCATTCAAAATCTCCATCTTAGTCTGCACCTGTCTCAGTGCTGCATTATAAACCAGGGTAACCTCCTGCCAACTTTCAATACCTTCTCCGTTAGCTACCTTATCCTGCATTTTCTTACTCCAATACATAAATATTTATAGATATACGCGACTTTTATCTCCTACACCCCTGTAGTCCTTCTCGCATGCTACTCAATGGTCACTCCCCAGTTCTCATCCCACTTTTCCAGATTATTCTCATGGGTAATAATATATACTTCATAAATCAGATGTTCCTTCCCACCTATTGTATTCGGGCGCACCGTCTGCATTACAAAGAAATCTTTTTCGCCATCCAAAATCTTTTGCGTCTCCATGGCCAGTGCAATGTGTGTCACCAGACTGTCATAAGCCGGTATATTCCATGCACTCTCCATCCGTTCCAAAAACGCCTTTACATCATCATCCCAGTAAGAGAACTTAAAAACATCACCCAGACAGGCAGAGAACGGCTCATCAATCTCTTGCAGGCAAGCAAAGGAATCCTCTTTGATCACCCGGTCTGCCAATTTCTCCGCAGCCTTCCAATCCAACCTACCCTTTTCATCTGCCAAACAAGCCAAATAATGCCCCATATAAGGTCTATAGCCACTCTTCTTCGCATCCTCTGTATCATCCTCAGTAGTAAGTCCCTCCATGGTTTTGTAGCTATTATTAAATACAAACACGCTGGCAACAACGTCCTGTTCGTTGCTTCTCTTCTGGCGATAATTGGAAACCCAATAGGTAGGCACCTCATATGTATCCTGCAAACCTGCTTCACTACCGTCTGCAAGCAAATACGGCTCCGGCGCTGTAGCACCGGGCTTGTATATCTGTATCCTCATGTTATTGTTACAGGTATATACACCATCCTGCATCTCCTGATAATCCGTAATACCCGTCTGGGCACTGAACTTATAGAATCTTCCGTTCATAGTAATCCCTAATTCGCGAGGGCTTGACATCCTTCCCAGAAACAGCACCGCTACAATCAACACCAATAGGATTAAAATCAAACCGATAATTATCTTTAGGGGCAATACTTTACGGTTCTTTCCATCTCCTGTACTACACACTATTTGTTCTGTTTCACTCATATCTATTCCTCCGCCCCATCATAATTATACAAAGCATCCCTTTTAAAACAGTTTACCATAATTTGTAGATGAATTGTATTCCTTTCCTAAAATATTAATGTTTTTTTAATATATAAAAGTATGATATACTTATCACTGACTTTACCAAAGGAGGTTGCCAATGTTTCGTTTATGGGCCAAGCTATTTAAGGACAATCATATGCTGAAGGATATTTGCATCACCAACAGCGACACAGACACCCGTACCCACAAGATTTTTAAGGCGTTGGACGAGGTATGCTATACCTTTGACCTGGGGAAACCCATATGGCTGGACAAAACCATACAGGAATTCAAAAAACACGCCAAAGCCAGATTTTATCAGGACAATTTTATTGAGCAAATCGATTTCGACTATCTGGAAATTCAAATAATTGAGGAAGATGACATGTAATCCGGATTGTCGGATTTCCGTATGGATATTCTCTATTATTAAACTGTTGACAGAACAAAACGCGAGATGTAGTATTGAAAATGTAGCATGTAGTTTTCAATACTACATCTCGCGTTTTTTATAATTATTTTATGTATTATCTTTTTCAACCTGTACATACTATTAAAAACAGAACTATAAAAGGAGGCCTATTATGCAGATTACGATTAGAGAACCGGGCAGCGCTATCACCCATTTTGTTGCCATGATGCTGGCACTTTTTGCAGCAGTACCGCTATTGGTGAAATCCGGCATTACAGAAGATCCTGTAACCTTCACTGCCATGTGCATTTTTATGGGCAGTATGATTTTACTCTACGGTTCCAGTGCCACCTACCATACAGTAAATTTGGAAGGAAGTAAGCTTAAGGTTTTCAAACGCATTGACCATATGATGATTTTCGTGCTGATTGCCGGCTCCTATACCCCGGTATGCATGGTGGTGCTGGAGCACACATTGGGTTACACCCTTTTGGCAGTCATCTGGAGTGTTGCCTTGGCCGGTATCCTCATAAAAATGTTTTGGATTACCTGTCCCAAGTGGTTTTCCTCCTGTATATACATCGCCATGGGCTGGACTGCCGTTTTTATCTTCGGCACCCTGTTAGATACCTTAAGCCTACCCGCATTTCTGTGGCTTTTGGGAGGGGGCATCGTGTACACCATCGGTGGTGTCATCTATGCCCTGAAGCTTCCCCTCTTCAACTCCAGGCACAAATACTTCGGCTCCCATGAAATCTTCCACCTCTTCGTCATGGGCGGCAGCATCTGCCACTTTATCTTTATGTATCTATACGTAGCATAAAGAGGGTGTCCCAAAAGTTATGAAATAACTTGAGGGACACCCTCATCCTCTCGTCGGAACTAAGTCCTTAGTCCTCATATCCATTGGGATTGTTCTTCTGCCAGCGCCAGGAATCCTCACACATCTCCTTGATGCCGTACTGCGCTACCCAGCCCAGTTCTTCTCTAGCCTTGGCTGCATCGGAATAACAGGTGGCAATATCGCCGGGACGACGGGCCTGAATCTCATAAGGAATCTTTACACCCGTGGCCTCTTCGAAATTCTTCACAATATCCAATACACTGTAGCCTACGCCGGTACCCAGGTTGTAAATCCTAAGTCCTGCATTCTCTTCCACCTTTTTCAGAGCCTTTACATGACCTCTTGCCAGGTCCACCACATGAATATAATCTCTCACACCGGTACCGTCATGGGTATCGTAATCATTTCCAAACACACCCAGCTTTTCTCTCTTGCCCACAGCCACCTGGGTAATATAGGGCATCAGATTGTTGGGGATACCGCTTGGATTCTCTCCCATGGTACCGCTTTTATGTGCACCAATAGGGTTGAAATAACGCAGCAGAATCACATTCCACTCGTTATCTGCCTTCTGAATATCGCTGAGAATCTGCTCCAGCATGGATTTGGTCCAGCCGTAGGGATTGGTACACTGTCCCTTGGGACATTCCTCGGTAATGGGAATAAAGGCAGGATTGCCATATACAGTAGCACTGGAGGAGAAAATAATATTTTTCACTCCGTGCTTTCTCATCACATCCACTAAGGTCAAGGTACCTGCAATATTATTCTCATAATATTCCCAGGGCTTTGCCACAGACTCACCTACAGCCTTGAGACCCGCAAAATGAATCACTGCCTCAATTTTTTCTGCAGCAAAAATCTGCTCCAAAGCATCTCGGTCCAAAATATCGGCCTTATAAAAAGGTACTTTCTTTCCTGTAATCTTCTCCACGCGTTCCAGGGATTTCTCACTGGAATTGCTTAAATTATCTAAAACTACCACATCATAGCCGGCCTCCTGCAGCTCCACTACCGTGTGACTGCCGATAAAGCCTGCACCACCTGTTACTAAAATTGCCATGTCTTCCTCCGTTCCCGGGCACGGACATACCGGCCCATCTTTTACCCCCGTATTATAGAATTACACCATTTTCCTGTAATAATGCTCTGGCACTTTCCACAGAATCCACACCGGTCTTGTTCTTAATAGGTGCAAATTCCTTGCCACGCACTACCTCAAAAGGCAAACAGCTATCCAGCTGATGAATCATATCCAGCACCAAACCTTCGTATTTATATCCATTGGGCTCTTCGGGCTTAATCAGCTGACCATCCTCATCAATATATGGAATCTTTTTCTCCACAATATGCAGGGGCATGCTGGAAGCCATCATCTGCTCCAGGCTGTCCTCCTTGAAAAGATAATTCAAAATCACACCAAAGTTGTAAGCAGGATCCCCCTTCTCATCCTTTGCATTCATCAATTCTTCTGTCAACTCATAGTATTCCACGATGGAAGGTCTGCCATCCTCCAGACACATAACACCTACCTTTTCATCCGGTGCTGCCTTACGCACTACCTTAGCACCTACCACACATTCCTTCTGAATGGTAGCACCCACAAAGCAAGGGTCTGCAATTCTCTGCAGCACATTATCCACTGCAAATACATTCAACCATTCTATGCCTTCCTTATGTACCACATCCAGCAGACCGTCATTTTTCATGGACACAAACCAGCCGCCATTACCATTGGGGGAAGTGGACAGCTGATACTTAGACTCCATGTAAATCTTGCCATTGTAATCGGTAGCTGCCGCCATCTCCTGCATAAAGAAATGGATATATTCTGCCTTATAGCCAAAATAGTCATGCTTCTTCAGGAAATTTACCGTAGCCTCATGGTTTTTGTCGCTGGTCATGACAAATAAGTGAATCCATGCGTCCGCCTGACGTACCACATCCATAAGATTGTTAACCAGGCATTCAAAAATATAAAGCTCTCTGGTAATTCCCACATTGTACATACCCTTGGGATTATCAGAACCCAGTCTGGTACCCATACCGCCTGCCAAAAGCACTGCTGCTACCTTGCCTGCACGGATGGCTTCAATACCGGTAGCAGTAAAGCTCTCCCGATTTGCCTCTATCTCATCCAGCTCCATGGCTGCCAGGGGAGTAATGACCCCCTTCTGTACTGCGGTCTCTTTATTCTGACCGGCAGATAAAATACTCATATCTGTGGCTGCAATCTGTGCCAGTAAGGCCTCCTGCTGCTCCTTTGTCAATTCCTCATAATATTTCAGTAAATGCTCCTGTCCGTATTCCTGAAGCTTTGCCTGTGCCTGTGCCAATGTCATATCAGTCTTCCCTCTCTTCATCCATTCTCCGGACAACTCCTGCCCGGGCACTAGGTGTATTATAAACAAAAAAACCGGCAAGGGCAATGGACCCACCGGTTTTTTAAGTATTTCCTAAGATTTCCTACCGTATTTTTTTCTTTTTGGCAGGTGGAACCGGGATGTATTCTGCTAACAATGATGCTGATACTTCTCCCGGGTCGCCATACCTCCTCTGATGTGCCTTTCCGATTTATTCACATCCAGCACCTTTCTGGCCTCTCTGGCCAGGGTTGGGTTAATCTGAACTAATCGCTCTGTCACGTCCTTATGTATGGTTGTGACGATTTGGAATGGTTTTATCTGCGGTTGATTCGTCGTCTATGAGAACTGTTTCATCCAATCCCAAGTCACCGATAAGGCGCAGATAAATATCTACATTACCATCCTTGTCCACTTCGATTTTATTGATGAGACGCTTTAACTGTGTATTAGTCATTTCATGAACATCTGTGATATCTTCCATCTCCTTGAAAGTGCTGTTAAGAATTGCTTCCAACTGTTCTCCCTTTGTCAGATTGTAAGACACCATTTTGAGTTCATTTTCCAATCTATCAATCTCTTTTCTCATGCCACCGATTTTCTCATTCAATTCCTCTCTGGAAATCAGATCATCGGTGTACATATCCATATATTTCTCACGTGATCTACGAAGTCTGTTTAACTCTGCTGTTAATTCTTTTTCGTATTCTACATTTTCATCCTTTGCTTTGTATGCACGCTGGAATTCTCTGATTACATAGTCGATTACTTTTTTCTTTTTGCTGAGCACATCTTGGAAATACTCCTGCAACACCTGAATCAATTCTTCTTCATCCACTGTAATTGCATTCGGACAGCTATCCGCACCTCGTCCATTGTGACCGGAGCAAACCCAACGCACATAAGTATTCTTATATTGGCGGACAGTTCTACGGAAAGACCATCCACAATCTTTACATTTAATCAATGTTGAGAATAAATGCTTATTGCTCTGACGTTCATGTGTCATCTTAAAGGAATCGTGACGACCTTTCAAAATCTCCTGTGCCCTGTCAAAAATCTCATCATCAATGATACGAAGTTCCAGACGAACTGTTACTAGCCATTCCGATTCATCCTTTTCCTTTCTCTGCCCGGTAAGAAAATCTGCAATCTCTTCTTTTCCATTGATAATCTTTCCGGTGTATATCTCATTGGTCAGAATACGGCATACGGAATTCTGACTCCAATTATTTCCTCTCTTGGTTTTAACTCCACGCTCATTAAGCATATTGGCAATCTTGGCTCCACCAAACCCTTCTTCGGTGTACCACTTGTACATTTGACGGATAACTTTTGCTTCCTCTTCGTTGATGGATAGATTGAAATAATCACCAATAGTTTTATCGTATCCGTAAACAATATTTGGAACTCGACCTTTTTCTGCATTCATCTTCTTCCCGAATTTGATACGCTTAGAAGTGTTGGCACTTTCTTCCTGCGCTAATGCGCCAAAGATGGTTAATACAAATTCTGAGTTACCCATGCTAGTCATGTTCGCAGTAAGGAACTGTGTTTCGATACCAAGTGCTTTCAGCTTACGAACACTCTGCAATAAGTCCACCGTATTTCTGGCAAATCGGGAGATGTCCTTTACTACAACCATATCAAATAAACCTTTTTCTGCATCTGCAAGCATACGCTGGAATTCCATACGATTTTTGATTTTGGTTCCGGAAATACCTTCGTCTGCATATAGTTTAATAAGGTTG
>JAFUKS010000017.1 GCA_017473445.1 Lachnospiraceae bacterium | reverse complement strand
TTCCACTTGGTCATCATACTCTCCTATTTCTCAAAAAATTGTGGGACCAACTGCCGCACTTGCTGCGCCAGCAGAATCATTATACCATGTGTGCAGAAAAGGTCGCTATTCCCTTGTTGCCACAAACATGTCGTTTGTTGTGGAAAAGCTTTCCCAAATGGATTATAATTACAATAATCAATTGATTATTCTGTAAAAACAGGAGGATTCACCCTATGAAAAAAAAAGACATACTTATCATTGTCGATTATCAGAAGGATTTTGTAGATGGTGCACTGGGATTTGATAAGGCAACCACACTGGATGACGGCATTGCAGACTTAGCCAAGCAATATATAGAAGCGGAAAATGGTATTGTCATCTGTACCTATGATACACACTTTGATCATTACTTAGAGACTCAGGAAGGCAGCAAGCTCCCGGTACCTCATTGCATCAGAGGCTCTGAAGGTTGGAAGCTCTACGGAAAAACAGGTGCATACATTTATAATCTTTTTGAAGGTCTACGTCCACTGGATGATGGTATGATGGGAGATTGTGTCATCGAAACAGATACCTCAGAAGCCCTTGGCGTAACGGACAAGTTATATCTTGTAGAAAAGCCTGCCTTTCCCAGTTTAACACTTGGTAACTTCCTCAGAAGTCTGGATAAACAATCCGGTATTCGTAAAATCACCTTTGTGGCTCTGGTAACCAATATGTGCGTCATCAGTAATGCTGTAGTGGCTAAAGCCGCCTGTCCCGAAGCGGAAATCGTTATTAAGAAGGATTTGGTTGCAAGCTTTGACGAAGACCTTCATGCCAAGACCCTGGAAGTGGCTGCAGCTATGCAAATGACAATCGAATAAGATGTATTTCATATTTCAAACAACAAAAAAAGTGGGAACCATAAGGTTTCCACTTTTTTACGAGCTGCTGACGGGAATCGGACCCGTGACCTCCGCACTACCAATGCGACGCTCTACCGACTGAGCCACAGCAGCCTGATTTTGAAAGGTGTCTTTCGCAATCACCGAAAATTATATTATCAAATGTTCCGATGTTTGTCAACATAAATTTTACAAATTGTTTGAAAAATTTATCATATATCTAAGGTCCCCTGCCGGAAACACCTTTTCCGGCAGGAATACCTTCACTTTTATCAGTGTTCTCTACGATTTAAACCTCTTCCGATACTTCTTTATTTTTTTCCCGGATGAAGCAATCATAAATACAAGGGATTACAATCAATGTAAGCAATGTACCGTACAATAAACCGCCCACCGTTACGATAGCCATGGGGCGTGCCATTTCCGAGCCCATATCCTGACCAAATACCATAGTAAGCAGGGCCATAATGGTAGTCAGGGCAGTCATTAATACCGGACGAAGTCTTGTACGTCCTGCGGTAAGAATTGCCTCCCTTTTTCCCATCCCCCTTTCTCTCAGCTGATTCGTATAATCAATTAAGACAATACCATTATTTACGATAACACCTGCCAACATCACAAATCCAATCATTGCAATGACACTGATCTCACTGCCGGAAATGAATAATCCCAGGAAGCCGCCTGTAAATGCCAAAGGAATCGTAAACATTATCATAAAGGGAGACAATAGGGACTGGAACTGTGCCACCATAATCAGGTACATAAATACCACTGCCAGCACCAGCATCAGCACCATCTGCTGCATGGCATCCATAATGGTCTCATTTTCACCGGTAAACACTAATTGATAACCATCCGGCACCTGATAATCCTCCAAGGCTTTTTCTACTTCCGGAGCAACCAAACCCACATTATAGCCCTCAGCAATACCCGCAGATACCGCAATATATCTGGTTTGCTCAGAACGATTGATGCTGCTTAGAGAAGTAGCTGTTTCAAAATCTGCAATTTCAGAAAGCGGAATCTTTACCTTTTCTCCCTCAGCATCAGTACCGGATATGGTCATCTGCTTTACCAGTTCCCGGGTAAGTGTAATATCCTCTCCGTCCATTACATATACGCCATAATCCTTATTGGCCGCTTCCAGAGTAGTAGCCGCCCCTGCCTCTGCCAGCTTTCCATAGATTTCCTGAAACACCTGTGCCACAGTCAGTCCATAGGATACTGCCTTGTTCCGGTCCACAATTACACGCATTTCTTCCTCGGCTTCTCCCAGACCATCGGATACATTGGTTACCCCTTCTACTTTGGTCACAATGGCTGCCACTTCCTTGGCAATCCTCTGAAGGGTATCCAAATCCCGTCCTTCCA
>JAFUKS010000267.1 GCA_017473445.1 Lachnospiraceae bacterium | reverse complement strand
TACTTAGAAGAATATCGTTTCTGGCTGGAAGATGAGTATTTCGACCAGGACACAAAGAAAGAGTTGTCTGCCATCGCAGATGATGCAACTGAGATTGAAGATCGTTTCTACAAGGAGCTGGAGTTTGGTACCGGTGGACTTCGTGGTGTCATCGGAGCAGGTACAAACCGCATGAATATTTATACTGTTCGTAAGGCTACCCAGGGTCTGGCCAACTATATTTTGAAGCAGGGTACTCAGGCTAAGGGTGTGGCTATTTCTTACGATAACCGCCGTATGTCCCCTGAATTTGCCCGGGAAGCAGCCCTTTGTCTGGCAGCTAACGGCATCAAGGCGTATATTTTTGAGAGCTTGAGACCCACTCCCGAGCTTTCCTTTGCAGTAAGAGAGCTGGGCTGTACTGCCGGTATTATGGTGACTGCAAGCCACAATCCTCCTGAGTACAATGGCTACAAGGCTTACTGGGAGGATGGCGCACAGGTGACTTCCCCTAAAGATGTGGAAATCATCGGAGAAGTGCAGGCCATCAAGGGTTATCACGAAGTAAAGACCATGGATCAGGATGCAGCCATGGCAGCAGGTCTGTATCAGGTCATCGGCAAGGAAATTGATGACAAGTATATGGCAGAGCTGAAAAAGCAGATTATTCATCCGGATGTCATTGCTGAAATGGCAGATGACATCAAGATTGTATATACACCCTTCTGTGGTACGGGTAATCTTCCTGTAAAGCGTATTTTGGCTGAGCTGGGCTTTAAGAATGTGTATGTGGTTCCCGAGCAGGAGAATCCCGACCCCAACTTTAATACTTTGGAATATCCCAATCCGGAGGACCCCAAGGCATTTACCTATGCCCTGCGTCTGGCAAAGGAGAAGGATGCAGATATTATTCTGGCTACAGACCCTGATGCAGACCGTCTGGGTGTTTATGCCAAGGATAAGGCTACCGGCGAATATGTACCTTTTACCGGTAATATGTCCGGTATGCTATTGGCAGAGTATGTGCTGAGAGAAAAGACCGCTACCGATACCATGCCTGCAAATCCCGCACTGGTAACCACCATTGTAACCACCAATATGACCTTCCCTATTTCTGCAGCATATAAGGTGAAATTGATTGAGGTGCTTACAGGCTTTAAGTATATTGGTGAGCAGATTAAGTGGTTTGAGGAAAAGGGCACCAACAACTATGTATTTGGTTTAGAAGAAAGCTACGGTTGCCTCATTGGTACTCATGCAAGAGATAAGGATGCCATTGTGGCAGTTATGAGCCTCTGTGAGGTGGCTGCGTTCTGCAAGAAACAGGGCAAGACCTTATGGGATATGATGATTGATTTATATGAGAAGTACGGTTACTTCAAGGAGACCCAGTACACCATTACCTTAAAGGGTATTGATGGTTCCAAGCAGATCACGGAGATTATGAATAAGCTGCGTGAGAATCCTCCCAAATCCTTTGGTGACTTTAAGGTATTGAAGTTCAGAGACTATCAGATGGATAGAATCGTGGATATGGAGACCGGAGCGGAGACCACCACCGGTTTGCCCAAGTCCAATGTATTATACTTTGAACTGCCTGACAACTGCTGGTGCTGTGCACGTCCCTCCGGAACAGAGCCCAAGATTAAATTCTATATGGGTGTGAAGGGTGAGAGCATTGCAGATGCAGAGGCTAAGGTTGCAAAACTGACCGAAGATTTAAAAGCAGTATTATAATAGCAATAAGCAAATCACCCCGAAAGGGGTGATTTGCTATGTATACAGCCGATTGGGGAGGAGATAATATGGGCTTTTGTAATTTGGCGAATCTGAAAAAGGCCTTTTTTTATTTTCAAAAAAATGGTATCCGGAAAACCGGATACGCCATAAGAGAGCGACTGGAGCAGCGTAAGCAGCTGCCTTATGTTTATGTGCCCCTATCGGAGCAACAGCTGGAGGAGCAACGTGGTAAAGCAAAGGAGCTTTTTCCCATGGGGGAAGAGCCTCTTTTCAGTATTTTAGTGCCTGCCTATCGGACAGGACGGGATTTTTTGTTTGAACTATTGGATTCACTGGCAGACCAAAGCTATCCTCATTGGGAATTGATATTGGCAGATGCCAGTCCTGATGCTACGGTGGAGGACGGGCTTAGCCTGTGGCAGCAGGACCGGGAGAAGGATGAGCGGATACGCTATATCCGACTGGCAGAAAACGGCGGTATTTCCGCAAATACCAATGAGGCACTGAAATATGCCACGGGTGCCTATGTGGGACTGCTGGATCATGATGATGTACTTACTTCGGATGCTTTGTTTGAAATGGCATCTGCCATTTCCCGGGCGGAAGGGGAAGGCATACATCCCCGGATGCTATATAGCGATGAGGATAAGTGCAATGGGGACAGAAGTACTTACTATGAACCCCACTTGAAAGAAGACATCAATCTGGACTTATTGTTCAGTAATAATTATATTTGTCATTTCCTGGTAATGGAGCGACAGTTGATGGGAGAATTGAAATTGCGTAAGGAATATGACGGTGTCCAGGATTACGATTTGGTACTGCGGGCGGTGGACCGGATTTGGCCCAAAAAGGAACAGATTCTCCACATTCCTAAGGTATTGTATCACTGGCGTTGTCATGTGGGTTCCACCGCGGAGAATCCCAGAAGCAAGCTGTGGGCCTACGAAGCAGGCTGTAGGGCATTACAGGCCATGGCAGATGCCAGGGGGTATGGTGCCCGGGTAGAGCACACAGAGCATGTAGGGTTCTATCGGTTACAGTATGGAAAAGACTTCTGGGAGAAACGCTGTGATGTAGGTGCTCTGGGCGGCAGTGTATGGCAGAAGGGACGCCTTACGGGAGGCAGATATACTCGGCAGGGAGAAGTACTCTATAAAGGACTTTCCAAGGGATATAGCGGCTATATGCATAGAGCTGCCATGGCACAGGATGCCTGGGCGGTGGATATCCGTTGTATTGCTGTACGGGAGCAGCTGCGGGAGGATTTTGGCCGGATCATGGGTGTGCCCTATCAGGGTCGAATGGTACAGGATGAAACGGGAAACGATTGGGAGATTTTTGATAGCCGGGTGCTCCCTCCGGGTGCGGATTATGGTCAGTTGAGTCTGGCCTGGGGCAAGGAACTGGAACAGAGAGGATATCTTGTAATTTGGAATCCGGCTTTGAAAATAGAAGGATAAACAGGAATTTATGGAAAAAATAACTGTAGTAATACCAAACTATAACGGAATGAAATATCTTAAAGAGTGCTTTGAGGCCTTGGATGCCCAGCAGGCTGCGCCCGCCTATCGGGTGTTGGTGGTGGACAATGGTTCTACGGATGGTTCTGTGGAGTATATCCGGGCGTATGCAGAGAGTCACTTAGGGGAAAACTACCGGTATGAGTTGATTACACTCACTGAAAATACAGGCTTCTGCCATGCAGTAAATGTGGGAATAGCGGCCGCTGATGGTCCCTATGTGGTGTTGCTGAACAATGATACCAAGGTGGCACCGGATTTTCTGAGGGCTCTTTATGAGCGTATGGAAGAATGTCCCGGAGCGTTTTCTGCCAGCGCTTCCATGCGCATGTGGGATGCACCGGAGCTTTTGGATGGTGCAGGAGATAATTACTGCGTTCTGGGCTGGGCCTATGCCAGAGGGAAGGGACGGGCGGCAAAGCAGTACGAAAAGCCCTGTGAGATTTTTGCTTCCTGTGGCGGAGCGGCCATTTACAGGAGGGAAATTCTGGAAAAGATTGGTCTGTTTGATGAGCTTCATTTTGCTTATTTAGAGGATTTGGATCTGGGATATCGGGCCAGAATACATGGATATATCAATGTGTATGCTCCCCGGGCTCGGGTGATTCATTACGGTAGTGCTTCCACCGGGTCCAGATACAATGAATGGAAAACCGATAAGGCCTCAGCCAATTCGGTGTACGTGATTTGGAAGAATATGCCTTTGCTGCAATGGTTATGGAATATGCCTTTGTTGCTATTAGGTTTTTTGGTAAAATTTTTATTTTTTATCAGAAAAGGAATGGGCAAAATATATATCAAGGGACTATGGAAGGGATTTAGAAGATGCTTTACCCGGGAAGCCAGAGACGCGAAGGTGCCTTTTCGTTTACGGAATTTAGGTAATTATTTGTGGATACAAGCGTTACTGTATATAAATTTGTTTCGTTTTTTGGCTAAAAAATAGATTCTTAGGGCATTTATCTTCAGAAAATCTTAAGTTGTTTCTTTTGTAACATTATTGTAAAATATCCCATGGGTGGTGCTTATGATAAAAGACAACCAGAAGGTGTTTAACAGACTGATGGTCGTTATCGATGGGTGTATAACGGCGGTCTCACTGATACTGGCGTATATTATCAAATTTTATATTTTTAATGCAGGACCGGGTGTGGGTGTATTGCCGCTGAGAGATTATATCAGTCTGCTGATATATATTGTTCCCGGCTATCTCTTGTTGTACCATCAATGCGATATTTATTCGCCTAAACGCACGGTACGACGTAAATTTGAAGTTTTTGGTATTATCAAGGCCAACAGTATTGGTCTGGCGGCATTGATTATAATATTGTATATGATCGTCCGGGAATTTAACTTTTCCCGTTCGGTAATGGCTTTTTTTTACATTTTAAATGTGGTATTGACCTCATTCTTCCGGTTGTTTATCCGGAGAATGTTGCGAAGCTTTCGCAGCAGGGGCTTTAATTTGAAGCATATTCTGCTGGTGGGCTATTCCCGTGCAGCGGAGGAATATATCAATCGGATTATGGATAATCCCCAGTGGGGCTATGTGGTGTGCGGTATTTTGGACGATCACATACCTGCAGGTACCTTGTATAAAGGTGTGAAGGTACTTGGTACCACGGGTAATCTGGAGGTAATTCTTCCCCACAACAAGCTGGATGAAATTGCCATTACCCTTTCCTTGAAGGATTATGATTTGTTGGAATATGTGGTAGATGTATGCGAACGCTCCGGTGTTCATACCAAGTTTATTCCTGACTATAACAGCCTGATTCCTACCAAACCTTATACAGAAGATTTGATGGGACTTCCTGTGATTAATATTCGATATGTTCCCTTGACCAATACCGGCAATATGCTGGTGAAGCGGGTAATTGATATATGCGGTTCCTTGTTTGGAATCATTCTCACATCTCCCCTGATGCTGGTTGCAGCACTGTTGGTAAAGCTTAGCAGTCCCGGACCGGTGATTTTCAAACAGGAGAGAGTGGGCTTACACAACAAGCCTTTTTATATGTATAAATTCCGAAGCATGGCCCTGCAGGAGCCCGGTGAGGAAAAGAAAGCATGGACGGTGAAAGATGATCCCCGGGTGACCAGGGTGGGCCGTATCCTGCGTAAGACAAGCATTGACGAGCTGCCACAGCTTTTTAATATTTTGAAGGGTGACATGAGCCTGGTGGGTCCCAGACCGGAACGTCCGCTTTTTGTAGAAAAGTTCCGACAGGAAATACCACGTTATATGGTAAAGCATCAGGTGAGACCGGGTCTTACCGGATGGGCGCAGGTCAATGGACTTAGAGGAGACACTTCTATTCGTAAGAGAATAGAGTATGACATCTACTATATTGAAAATTGGACCTTCTGGTTTGATTTCAAAATTATTTTTATGACCTTTATCACAGGGTTTATTAACAAAAACGCATATTAGCGTGAAGCAAGGAGAATGGTAACATGGCAACAAATTCCAACCACAGAAGTACCACAGGAAGACAAAACACAGCAAAGAAAAAAGCAGGTAGCAAGAGAAAATTAATCATCTTTGCAGTAGAGATTTTAGTAATTGCAGTAATGATTCTGGCATTGTATCTGGTAACACAGATGACCTCTGATACAGATGGTCCCAAGGTAACCGTGCTGGAGCCTGAGAAGCTCGAAATCAAGCAGGAAGTTGTAGAGAATGAAAGCATGCAGGGCTACAAGAATATCGCTTTGTTCGGTGTAGATGCAACAGAAGAGGATGAGCTGTACAAGGGCAGCCGAAGCGATAGTATTATGATTGCCAGCATCAATATGGATACCGGTGACATCAAATTGGTCAGCGTATACCGTGATACCTTCCTGAACCTGGGAAATGACAGTTATCGTAAGTGTAACGCAGCATATTCCTACGGCGGTGCTGAGCAGGCAATCCGTATGCTGAATATGAACCTGGATATGGATATTAAAGAGTTTATTACCGTAGGCTATAAGGGTCTGGCAGAAGTAATTGACGGTCTCGGCGGCGTATATATTGATGTAGACGCGGCAGAGTTGGCACATATCAACAACTACCAGCTGGCGATTGCTAAGGTGCTGGATAAGGATTATGTGAAGGTAAAAGAAGCCGGATATCAGCTTCTGGATGGTATTCAGGCAACTGCTTACTGTCGTATCCGTTATACCGCAGGTAATGACTTTAAGCGTGCAGCTCGTCAGCGTGAAGTAATCATGGCCATTGAAGAGCAGGCGAAGAAGGCGGATTTGGATACTTTGATGAAGGTATTTAATGTAGCTATTGACGATGTATATACCAATATTAAGACAGAGGACTTTACCGAACTGCTGAGTAATATCATGAATTACCGTATTGTAGCGGAAGATGGTTTCCCTCAGGAGGATATGAGAACCGCAAAGACCATCGGCGCAAAGGGAAGCAGTGTTATTCCTTTAGACCTGGTATCCAATGTAGTATGGCTGCATGAGTTCTTGTTTGAGGACCAGGAGTATGTGGTAACCGAAAGTGTACGTGAATACAGTCAGAAGATTAAGGAAGAGACCGATCCCTATATTAATTCTGGCAACTAGGTAGGAATGTGAGCGGAATGACCATCGATGTGATAATCCCCCTGTATAAGCCGGTGAAGGAACTGTTACGGTTATTGGATATGCTACAGAAGCAAACCCAAGCAGTTAATCAGATTATTCTCATGAATACGGAAGAGGGCTTTTTTGAGCCGCTGATATACGGAACAGATTTCTGGGACAAATATAAAAATGTAAGGGTCTTTCACTTGTCCAAAAAAGAATTTGACCATGGAATGACCCGGCATATGGGCGTGCAAAAATCATCTGCGGATATTTTTGTGATGATGACCCAGGATGCTATGCCTACAGATGAATATTTGATTGCGAATCTGACCAGCCCTTTGTCTGGTCAGATTGCTGTTTCCTACGCCCGTCAATTGCCCGGGGAGGAAAGTGATACACTGGAGCGGCTGTCCAGAAGCTTCAATTATCCGGAACGCTCCATGACCAAGAGTATGGCCGATTTGGAACAGCTGGGCATCAAGACCTACTTTTGCTCCAATGTATGTGCTGCTTATCGCAGGGATATTTATGAGGAATTAGGTGGCTTTATCAGACATACTATTTTTAATGAGGATATGATTTATGCAGCAGGTGCAGTAAAGGCCGGCTACCGGATTGCCTATGTGGCAGAGGCTACCGTAGTGCATGCACATAATTACACTTGCATGCAGCAGCTGCGGCGGAACTTTGATTTGGGAGTTTCCCAGGCGGATTGTCCCCGGGTGTTTCAGAATGTGAAATCCGAATCGGAGGGCAAACGTTTGGTGCAGACTGCCAGGAAGCAACTGAAGGAACAGAAGGCTTGGGGCAAGCTATTGCATTTTTACATGCAGTGTGCCTTTAAATATGCGGGATATTTACTTGGGAAACATTATTCTGTATTGCCGAAGCCTTTGATTATGAAAATTACAACCAATAAAGAATATTGGCATAGAAAATAAGTAACTGACAAGGGGAAAGAAGTTGTTATGTGTGGTATTGTAGGATATATTGGGGTGGAGCAAGCCGCCCCTATTATTTTGGATGGACTTGCAAAGCTGGAATACCGGGGATATGATTCTGCCGGAATGGCTGTTTTTGACGGAAAGCAGATTCGCGTAACCAAAGCAGAAGGGCGCTTGAATGTGTTGGAGCATCTGACCCGGGGAGGAGAGACCATGCCGGGCATGGGAGGGATTGGTCATACCCGTTGGGCGACTCACGGGGCACCCAGTGATACCAATGCTCATCCACATTGTAATACAGTGGGTTCTATTGCAGTGGTTCATAACGGTATCATAGAAAACTATATTGCGTTGAAGAATAAATTAACAGAAAGAGGATATGAATTTGTATCTGAGACCGATACGGAGGTATTGGTCCAGCTACTGGATTATTATTATAAAGGAGACCCCATGGAGGCCATTGCCAAGGTGCTTCACCGTGTGGAGGGCTCCTATGCACTGGGAATTATGTTCGCAGACCGTCCCGGTGTGATTTATGCGGCCCGTAAGGATAGTCCCTTGATTGTAGGGAAGAACGAGGGCGGTTGTTTTATCGCCTCCGACGTGCCGGCCATTTTGAAATATACCAGAAGGGTATATTATCTGGATAATCAGGAGATTGCTCTGCTGAAAGGGGATGAATTACAGTTTTATTCCCTGGACCAGGAGGAGCTTCACAAGGAAGCAGTAGAGATTGATTGGGATGCGGATGCGGCGGAAAAGGGTGGCTATGAACATTTTATGCTGAAGGAAATGTATGAGCAGCCCGGGACCGTAACAGATACTATTTCTCCCCGTATTAAAAATGGAGATATTGTGATTGATGAATTGAAGATGTCTGATGAGGAGCTTGGAGCCATTAAGCGGATTCATATTGTGGCCTGCGGTTCTGCCTATCATGCAGGTGTCACCGGTAAATACGTAATAGAAGGTATGGCCCGTATTCCGGTGGAGGTCAATGTGGCCAGTGAGTTCCGCTACAGCAACCCTATCTTGGGAGAGGGAGACCTGGTCATTGTAATCAGTCAGTCCGGTGAAACGGCAGATACTTTAGCCGCTCTTAGGGATTCTAAGAAAAAAGGCTTCAAGGTGCTGGGGATTGTAAATGTGGTAGGCAGCTCCATTGCCCGGGAGGCAGATGCCTGTCTGTATACCTGGGCGGGACCGGAGATTGCGGTGGCTACCACCAAGGCCTATAGTGCTCAATTGGTAGCGTTATATTTGCTTTCTATGAAGCTGGCAAAGCTGCGAGGTACCATAACCGGACAGGAATTTGACCGGATGCTTATGGATTTGCGTGCCCTACCGGATCAGATTGAAATGCTGTTGGAACAAAAGACCAAAATCCAGAAATTTGCCAACCGATATCTGGGAGCTAAGGATGTATTTTTTATCGGAAGGGGCATTGACTGGGCCATTTCCCTGGAGGGTTCTCTGAAGCTAAAGGAGATTTCCTATGTCCATTCGGAAGCCTATGCGGCAGGAGAATTAAAGCATGGTACCATCTCTTTGATAGAGGATGGCACTTTGGTAGTGGCTGTATCTACCCAATCTGCCCTGTTCCAGAAGTCCATCAGCAATATTGTGGAAGTAAAGGCCAGAGGTGCCTTTGTCATGGCAGTGACCAACGAGGGCAATAAGCCTATGGAAAACGTAGCTGATTACGTCCTCTACCTTCCTGAAACTAATAACTATTTTACCAATTCCCTGGCTATTATTCCCCTACAGCTTTTCGCCTACTACATTGCTGTTGGCAGAGGCTGTGACGTGGATAAACCCAGGAACCTGGCAAAATCCGTAACCGTTGAATAACCTTCAAGGAGCCATCGGGGACCATTGTCTCCCGGTGGCTCCTTTTTTCATTAGTCCCCGTTTCCCATCCCCTGTCCCTGCCTGCCGGCTCTCTTCCGGGACCCCCTCCCGCTCCATAGGGTCTGACGCCCATCCCTTCCCTGCAACAAATTGGGATGCCTTTCGGATAGATTTTCAAAAAACGAGCCTTTCGGTAAGGGACGGTATCTTTTACCGTATGAAAATTGCCCGCCTGCTGTATGCCCTGCAAAGACAGTTTGAGGGAGTTGGCACAATGTCTCTAACATAGATGCTTCCATGGGTATACGTTTCGTGCCATCAGCCCACTAAGCAAACGCGGGGAGAATGGCGCAAGGGACAGGCACGCGCAAAGGGGGCTTCCGTGTCCCCTCTTGCGCTCATTCGACATCCATGTCGAATGTCCTTGTGGCATAAGCGTTTGCTAAGTGGGCGGTATGGACACTCCACTTGTCATACCCATGGAAGCATCTATGTCAGAAGACATTGTTTGCCTAAGTTAGGTACTGTCTTTGC
>JAFUKS010000266.1 GCA_017473445.1 Lachnospiraceae bacterium | reverse complement strand
TGGCACCGATTAAGCCGATGTGTTCTCCCTTTAATAAACGGAAAGAAACATCATTAAAAATTGCACGGTCACCGAAACCATGGGTCAGATGCTCTACATTTAATATACTCATATAAAAATCATGCATGGTCAGCAGGTCCTGAATGGTACCCAGCTCCTCCATATATACTTCCAATTCTTCCGGGGTGGCTTCTCCCATTTTGTCGCAGATTTCATTCATCTGTGCTTCCATTTCAAATAAAAAATCGAAAGCAGAGGCCAACACCTGGCGGATGGTCATACCGGCGGTCAGCACCGTATGCTGGTCCAGATAGCCTACGCGCACATTCTTGGCCCACTCGATTTTACCCTCATCGGGCATCAGCTTTCCGGTAATAATATTCATAAAGGTAGATTTACCCTCGCCGTTGGCACCGATTAAGCCGATGTGTTCTCCCTTTAATAAACGGAAAGAAACATCATTAAAAATTGCACGGTCACCGAAACCATGGGTCAGATGCTCTACATTTAATATACTCATATAAAAAATACCAACCTTTCATAAAAAAACGAAATTTTGCAATACTAATAGGGAGTATACATGAAAGATGTAAAATTTGCCACAGGAATCTTAATTTTAAATAATAAATAATTTAGATTTCCTTTCGTGACAATGTACTTGCATTATGTTACTCTGTGTCCTGGGTACTGGATGAGGAAAACAGTAAATAGAAATAAAGGAGAAGTAATATGAAAAAATTAAGCTTATTTTTATTGACCGGCGTTATGGTATTTTCCTTAACCGCCTGCGGTAATAAGGATGCAAAGGAAGAGAACACCGGGGATACCAACGGCGTGATTGAAAATACAGACGGAATCATTGATGAGAACGAAGATGTACCGGGTAATACCGAAATGGAAGAAAGCACTGACGGGGCCGGCGAAATTGTGGACGGCGTAGTAGGTGATGTGGTAGACAATTGGACCGATGAGATGAGAGGCTTTCGGGATGCAGTAGTAGGTGTGTTGGATACCGATTATATGCCCGATACTGCTCTGGATGTGGATGTAGTAGCAGAGAAGTACGGTATTACCGAGGATATGTATGAGGATATTTTTGCAGAAAGCTTCTTCGCCAGCACCAATATAGATACTTTGTTGATTGTAAAAGCAAAAGATGATAAAGTGGAGGAAGTGGAAAAGGCTCTGAACACTTATCGTGATGCAATGATTGAGGATACCATGCAGTATCCCGTGAACGTAGCAAAGATTCAGGGTTCCAAGATTGAAACCATCGGCAATTACGTGATTCTGGCAATGCTGGGCGGTGACAATATGGCTGCCATGGAAGAGGGCGATGAAGCTGCTATTCAGCAGTCCAAGGACCACAATGATAAGGCTATCGAAGCAATTCGTGGAGTGATTGAAAAGTAAGAGCCCCAAAGGAGTTTAAAATGGTATTTAGCAGTATCGTATTTCTGTTCCGTTTTTTACCCATATTTATGATTTGTTATTTTCTGGCTCCCGGGAGGATGAAAAATTTCATCCTCCTTTTGGGGAGCTTGTTTTTTTATGCCTGGGGAGAACCGGTGTATGTACTTTTGATGCTGTTTTCCACAGTATCGGATTACATGCATGGGTTACTGATTGGTCATTACCATGGCAGGTGGCAGGCCAAGATATTCCTGATTTCCTCTATTGTTGTAAATCTGGGAGTACTGGGCTTCTTTAAATATGCAGACTTTCTGATTGGATTGCTCAACGGAATACCCGGGGTAGAGATTTCACTTTTACAGTTACCATTACCCATTGGGATTTCCTTTTATACCTTCCAGACCATGTCCTATAGCATTGATGTGTATCGGGGAGAGGTAAAAGCGCAAAAAAATCTTCTGGATTTTGCAGTATTTGTGACCATGTTCCCGCAGCTGATAGCAGGACCCATCGTAAAATACCATCAGATAGATGCGCAGCTTCATACACGTAAGGCAGATGTACAGCAGGTTTACCAAGGCGTGGTCCGCTTTGTCATCGGTCTGGGTAAAAAGGTGCTGCTGGCCAATAATCTGGGTTTGGTATGGAGCCAAATTTCCGGCGGTGTGGTGGGAGAACTGACCGTGCTCACCTCCTGGCTGGGAATTATATGCTATGCCTTCCAGATTTACTTTGATTTTTCCGGTTATTCGGATATGGCCATTGGTCTGGGTAAGGTACTGGGCTTCCATTTCCCGGAGAACTTTAATTATCCCTATATATCTGCATCGGTTACGGAATTTTGGCGCAGGTGGCATATTTCCCTAAGCACCTGGTTCCGGGAATATGTGTACATTACCTTAGGGGGCAACCGAAAGGGTCTGAGCCGGCAGCTGGTGAATATTTTGATTGTATGGATGCTTACCGGCATCTGGCATGGTGCCGGTGTGAATTTTTTGCTGTGGGGACTGTGGTACGCCCTGTTCCTGATTTTGGAAAAGCTGTTTTTAGGCAGCTTGTTAAAGGTGCTGCCCAAGACGGTGGGCCGTATTTACACCTGGTTTGTGGTGCTGGTAGGCTGGGTATTTTTTGAGTTGCAAAGTGCGGAAAGCATCGGTACCTATTTGGCCGGAATGTTTGGAGTAAATGGTCTTGGCTGGGCGGACAGACAGGGTGTTTATGTATTGCTTCAGCAGGCAGTAGTACTCATCATTGGGGCGATAGGAGCCACTCCTTTGATAAAAAATTCCGTAAAGTCCCTGGGAAAAGTGGAAAGTGGCGGTCCCATGCTGGTATTTCGGTTAGGGGCAGCGGTATCCATTCCCCTCTTATTATTGCTATGTATTGCATATATTGTGGATGCTTCCTACAATCCCTTTTTGTATTTTAGATTTTAGTTTTTGCGGGAGAAAGGCCTGATTGGATATGGGAGAGAAGAAAAGTGCATATCTGAATATTGGTGTCATCTGTGCCATCATCCTTACTTTCATGATAGCAGACCTGATGATGGGTGACAGACTGTATTCAGAAACGGAAAACAGAATGTTGGCTTCCAGACCTAAGTTTTCGCTGGAAGCACTATTGGATGGTAGTTATACTGCCGATTATGAAGCATATGTGACAGATCAGTTTGTAAGCCGTGACAAGTGGGTGTCAATAAAGACCCGTACAGAGATTTTGCTGGGTAAGACGGAAGTAAACGGTGTGTATCTGGGGGCCAGGGATTATTTGATTGAGCAGCATCTGCCCCAGGCCTACCCGGAGGAATTGATAGAGGATAAACTGAAGCTGCTCAATATGCCGGTGGAAAAATGGGATGCTAAGGTGATGCTGATACCCACAGCGGACAATATTATCAGCGATAAATTACCTGCCTACGCTCCTTATTTTGACCAACGTATGTTTTTGGACCGGGTCCGGGAGTACGTGGGAGAGGACCATTATATAGAGGTATATGATAAGCTGGCAGAGCATAGTCAGGAATATATTTATTATCAGACAGACCATCATTGGACTACCCTGGGAGCCTACTATGGTTACCATGCCTGGGCAGAAGATATGGGTGAGGAGCCCTTTGCATACAATTTGCTGGGAATGGAACGGGCATCGGAGAATTTCCGGGGGACCCTGCATTCCAAGACCAATTTGGGCAAGGCCCGGGATACGCTGTTGTATTTTCCTGAGACTGAGGAACGCCCGGTATCCCTGATATATGACAAGACTATAAAAAGGGAAAGATACTATGAGGAGAAATATCTGGATACCAAGAATCAGTACGGCTTCTTTTTGGATGATAATCATGCTTTGGTAGAGATTCAAACCGGCTATGAGAATGGCAGGACCTTATTTGTCATAAAGGATTCCTATGCCAATTGTTTTATACCGCTTTTAACCCCTCACTACGAACGTATTTATGTATTGGATCCCCGCTATTTTAACGGCAAGCTGGAGGCACTGCTACGTGCCTGTGAGCCGGAAAATGGGATGGAGGTACTGATTTTATATAATTGTATTCACTTTTTGGAGGATTTTGATTATTATGAATAGTACAAAGGATAGAGCAGTGGTCTTTGATATGGATGGGGTGCTTTTTGATACCGAACGGCTGTGCATGGATATGTGGGCCAAGGTAGCAGATGCCCGGGGACTTTCCGGAATGATTCAGGTGGGCTATGACAGTATCGGCAGAAATGAAAATGATACCAGAGCCTTAACCCTGGCGGCCTTCGGAGCGGATTTTGATTTTGAAGATTTCCGTGCAGAGGTGGCCCGGTTGTGTCATAATTATATGCAGCAGCAAGGGATTCCGGTAAAGAAGGGTGTGCAGGAATTGCTTGACTTTTTGCAGGAGCAGGGGTATCGTATTGCTTTGGCATCCTCCAGCAGCAGACAATCCGTACTGCGGAATCTGGAAAGGGCCGGTTTTACAGCATATTTTGAAGAGATTATTTCCGGGGATATGGTGGAGCATTCCAAGCCCAGGCCGGATATTTATTTATTGGCCTGTGAGAAGCTGGGCGTGGAGCCGAAAGCAGCCTATGCCATTGAGGATTCCCCCAACGGTATCCGGGCGGCCCACGGAGCAGGGATGAAGCCCATCATGGTACCGGATTTGATAGAAGCAGATGAGGAAATGAAGATTTTGAGTCAGGTGATTTTGGATGATTTATCGGCAGTACGGGATTATCTGGCTGCAAACAGATAGAGAAAGGACTAAGGTAGTCATATGGCAAATTTAGGCATTCCCCAGAATACCATAGAGGTATTGCAGAAATACAAATTCAATTTTCAGAAGAAATTCGGGCAGAATTTCCTGATTGATCCCAATGTATTAAATAAAATTATGGATTCTGCGGAGATTACCAAGGAGGATTGTGTGCTGGAAATCGGTCCCGGCATCGGTACCATGACCCAGTATCTGGCAGAGCGTGCCCGGGAAGTGGTGGCTGTAGAAATTGATAAAGCACTGATTCCTATTTTGGAGGATACTTTATCTGCCTATGATAATGTGACAGTGATCAATGAAGATATTTTGAAGGTGGATATCAACCGTCTGGTGGAAGAGAAGAATGGTGGGAACCCCATCAAGGTAGTGGCCAATTTGCCCTATTATATTACTACGCCCATTATTATGGGATTGTTTGAAAGTGGGGTACCTCTAAAGAGTATTACCATTATGGTTCAGAAGGAAGTGGCAGACCGGATGCAGGAAGGCCCCGGCACCAAGGAATATGGTGCCCTGTCTCTGGCGGTGCAATACTATGCGGAGCCTAAGGTGGTGGCCAATGTACCGCCCAATTGCTTTATTCCCAGGCCAAATGTGGGTAGCGCGGTGATCCGACTGACCCGTTATGAGCAGCCCCCGGTACAGGTGCAGGATGAGAAGCATATGTTTGCACTGATCCGGGCATCCTTTAACCAGCGTCGCAAGACCCTGATGAACGGACTGGGTAATGCAGGCGGTTTGCAGGTATCTAAAGAGCAGGTGGCAGCAGCCCTGGAACAGATGGGTCTGCCGGCGACGGTGAGGGGCGAGACCCTTTCTCTGGAGCAGTTTGCACAGCTGAGTAATATCCTGTTGTCGAAATAGGTCGAAAAACGATATTTAGTCATACAAGATATGGTTACAAACTATATCTTGTATTTTTTTTGCGAAATTTGCATGTTTATTTTTGACATCCATATAGGGTCTATGATAAACTGATAGAGGAAAAAGTGGGATAGTTTACGTTTGTAAAGATAGAAGATACCATAGGGAGTGCAAAACCATGGATAAGTTTGAATACAAAGTAAGAGCAGACGAAATAAAAGACCTGATCAGCAAGGAAAAGTACACCCAGGCTGCTGAAATCGCGGATACCATTGACTGGCGCAGGGTAAAGAGCGTCATGATGCTCTGTACCATCAGTGATTTATACAAGATTAATCGCCGTTATGAGGATGCCCGGGATATTTTATTGCTGGCTTATGATAGAAGACCCGGCGGAAGAACCATTTGCTATTCCCTGTGTGAGCTGTCCATCAAGATGGAAGAGATTACCCAGGCCAAGGAATATTTGGATGAGTTTATTGCCATTGCACCCAAGGACCCGGGCAGATATATTTTGCAATATAAGCTCTTTGTGGCATTGGATGTGAGTCTGGAGG
>JAFUKS010000265.1 GCA_017473445.1 Lachnospiraceae bacterium | reverse complement strand
GTGCTCAGGGCCTGCATATACATGAAGTTTGGTGTACATCTGTCTTCCTAAAGGTCCCTGGGGAAGCATACCCTTAACAGCCAGTTCGATAACCTGCTCGGGCTTCTTTGCTAATTTCTCTCTTAAGGTAGTCTCTTTCATACCACCTACATAATCAGAGTGATGATAGTAAATCTTCTGATCCAGCTTCTTACCGGTTACCTTAATCTTCTCAGCGTTGATAACGATTACATAGTCACCAGTGTCAATGTGAGGAGTGAAGATAGCCTTGTTCTTTCCTCTTAATACCTTTGCAACTTCAGAAGCTAAACGTCCTAAAGTCATATCTGTAGCATCTACTACATACCATTTTCTATCGATGGTAGCGGGGCTAGCCATAAATGTTTTCATGATGTTACCTCCATATTTGTTTTGTCATTCGACTTTCTGTGGGTTCCGTATCATGTACTTCAGCGGATGTCCGGGCCGCCTCCCGTCACTCTCCGGAACAGCAAATCTACTATATCTCAAATGCTTCGTCGGGGCTTTGACTAACGCATTTTGAAACACTGTCACAGTCATATATTATATTATAGTCTTTCGTTCATGTCAACACATAATTGTGGATATTTTTCACGAAAAACACGGATTTTTCCACAACAAGCCTATTATACTTTCCGGTTATCCACCTGTCAATGTTTACTTTATATACACACTGTATTTTACTTGATATGCACGTCACATAATGCGGCCTGCTCCCGGATGTATGCAGCACAGCTTTTATAGGTATCAAAATCCGGCAGATGCTCAATAAAGAAAGGTGTATCTGCACCCAGTTTTTCCACCCAGGGCAGTATCATGGTATAGTCCAGAGTACCCTGACCGGGAAATACCTCATGGATTAAGGTGGTATAGGCATTGTCCATACGCACATCCTTGCCATGAATACTCACAATATGTTCACCTAACAGTCGGAAGCAATGGTTGATAAACTCATGCCGGAATACATACCGTTTGGGACAGTTAATCATATTTACGAAATCCAGATGGACCCCAAAGGCCTTCCGATCCACATCCTTAATCAGCTGCAAATACTGCTCCGGAGAATCCGGTACCATCCAGGGCATGGACTCTATAGAATAGCAAGTCTTCTTTGGCTGCACTGCATCGATGATTTCTCTGGTGGTATCCACCACAAGGGCATAGGTATCAGCAGTGTAATTTTCCGGATGAAAACCATCCCAGATGTCTCCCCTGCTACCGCTGATATTCACGCAGCACTTTGCCTCCATATCCTCTGCCAATACCAGCTGGGCCTTGGCAAATTCCATATTTCGTTTTCTCTCTGCTTCATCCTCATGGAGGATATTTTTCCACACGCCCACCTCACCAATGATCAAATCATTGGCCTTGGCACAGTCCAGATACTCCTTGCGAGTCTGGGCAGAAGCGTCACTGCCTATGGGGCAAAGAACGGTACTGTAGCCCAATTCCTTTACAAGAGCCAGCCACTGTTCCGGGTTTTGATATGTTTTTTCGATTGCTCCGCCTAATCTCATGTTATTCTCCTTTTCCTGCAATACATTTTGTTTTGTGGCAATCCTTTTATGTTGTTGTATGCCACAGGGCGTTCCTATGCATCACTGTTTTCTCTTAAGTACTTATGGTTAGCGTCTGATTACAGCGTCCATACCACACTGTCATCTATTTTACTCACCTTAGCAAATCCGGTTCTCGCCATGACACCTGCCAGCTCCTTGTTCATCTGCTCCATCTTCTCCTGCACACCTAAAGCACCCTTGTCCTTCAAGGGACCCATAATAGCACGGCCTACGCATACCGCATCTGCTCCCAATGCCAGTGCTTTAAAGGTATCCATACCGGACTCAATACAGCAATCTACAAAAATAGGTATTCTACCTGCAATGACCTGAGCAATCTTAGGTAAAATCATAAGGGGCGGTACTGTATCTCCCATAATGCCATGGTGGTGGGATACAATAATGGCAGAAGCTCCCACTTCCAAAGCCTTACGGGCATCGGTCTCACTGAGAACTCCTTTGATTACAAAGGGGAGCTTTGTGGACCGGATAAAACTCCGTAATTCCTCTGCGGACTTGGGTCTCATGGGCAGACCGAATACATTGTCATATTCTCCGTTACCGGTAAAGGCATGGTCGATATCCATTCCTACGCCGAAAGCTCCATATTTTTCCGCCTGACGAATTTTCTCAAATACCACCTGATTGTCCTCATGGGGCTTAATAATCTTAATCACCTTGGCACCGGTGGCGCACATATCTGCCAGCTCCTCTTCCTCACCCATACCGGAAAAGCATAATGCTCCTGCCAGGGCTGCTCCCTCTGCCATCTTGGCCATGCCCTTTTCACAGGTATTGTTCAAATGGGACAGGGCTGCTGTAGCTATGGGCATGGAGAATTCCTCTCCCCACAGCATCATCCGGGTATCCGGCTTTACATTGTCAATGTGTCGCATTTCTAATAAAATGCGGTCAAAGTATTCTCGGGTAATTTTGTTAGAATCCATTCTGGTACCTCCGTTCTTTGCCTGTTATGGTATGGTGATTCTCCTACTAACAGAATTTTTACTTAATTTTACTAAAAAAAAACTGGCAAAGTTCATTCCCCGACTCAAATCACTTTTTCCCAATCCAGTCGGGTATTTTGCTTGACCTCTTCCCTACTATAGTTCCTTTTTCGTGTTTTGGTCGGGTAATTATATTTCTTTTACCCCGACCAATCTTACTTTTCTATAGTTCAGTCGGGTATTTTCATTTCTTTTACCCCAACTTAGCCTGCTTTTCTGCAGTTCAGTCGGGTATTTTCATTTCTTTTACTCCGACTTAGCCTGCTTTTCTGTAGTTCAGTCGGGTATTTTCATTTCTTTTACCCCGACTTAGCCTGCTTTTTCCAAATTTAGTGGGGAAGCACCATACTTATATCATCTCTACAACTTGGGATTTGCCACTTATCATCCACACACCATTTGAACTATTTTTACATCACACTCATCGACATAGCCAATATCTTCTTGCATATCCCATAATCTTAATTCATTCATTTCATCATTGTCACTGTGTTCAAACGGAAGTAGTTCTTCTTGATAACAAACAAATACTGCTTGATATTTTATATTCCCTTTTGCATCCTCAACTTTAAACAAACCTTTAAACTCCAGCATTTCATTCTTTTGATGTGTTTCTTCATATAATTCACGAATTGCCGCTTCTCTTGCTGTTTCGCCTTCGTCAATTCCGCCCGCAGGAAATTCCCATTGCTTTCTCCATCCATTATAACCAACAACATATTTATCGGCCACTCTTAAAATTGCATATGCTCCTGTGACATTCCGGTACTGTTTAATATCCTCTTCTGGAATATCAATATATTCAATTAACTTCCAACCACTTTTATTTCTTGCCAGCATCACTTCAGCTTTCTCCTCAAATTTGGAGTTACCCCTTCTTGATTTCACATATCTATAAAAGATATGACATAGGCGTTTTCCATGGGGTATCCGGATTCTTTTCTTCCTCTTCAACCGTAAACCCAAAATGTTCATAAAAAGACAAACCATGCGGTGAGGAATTTAGCACAATCTTATCATATCCTCTCATTTTTAGCTCACTTGCAATTTTACTCATCATAGCTGTCGCTATTCCTTTGCGCTGATACTCACCGTCAACAAATAGTAGAGAAATTCTATTTGTTCCATATGTTTCCAACATTCCTACAACTTTATCATCAACTAATGCAATCACCATCAACCGTTGAGCATAAATACTCAAATCTTTTAATCTGTCTTCAATTGCCACTCGCATACGTTCTGTGTGCTCAACTCCATAATCTTGTGAATCATACTTAACAAACATACGCCACGCCAAATCAAGTGCCGGAGCAATATCTTGATCCACCGCCAATTTTATTTCATACTCCATTTTTTCATCTCCACAAATTCAAGTTTTTCTATCTGTTCTACATATTGGAATTTGCCAAACGCTCTAAATCATGATAAAAATTAGCCAACAGTAGTTTGTATAACAAACTGCTCTATCTCAGAATTAACCTGTTTCGCATTATCCCCATTAGAGAAATGAGCAGCATCTTCAATGATGTGTAATGGATATCCTGTTGCTTCTGCCCATGCAGTACAATATTGTTTTACTTTTCCAGTTTTATCTTTATCTCCAAGTAAAATTAATACTGGACAAATTAACTGCAAATCCTTGTTTTCCTGTGCAAACTTTCCATAAGCAATATCCATTTGTTCTATAATTTGTTTCTTTGACAAAGGAGCCAACATTTCTATCATTTTATTATAAGAATACTCGGTTACAGATATAGATTTTGCCATACTCTTACGAAGCATCTTATCTGTAAACCAGTTTGCCATCGGCTTCACTTTAGAAAGCCACCACAAATCAGATTTTGAATAGTATGCTGTTCCAAATGGTGTTGTATCGACACCTATGAAACATTGCACCTTTTTAGGATATAAGTGTGCAAACATTTGTGAAGGATAGCCTCCCATTGACATTCCTACCAAACAAACTTTTTCAATGCATTCCTGTTCTAATATTCGTTTTAAATCTCTTGCAGTATTTTCATAAGAAAAATTATTATAAGGCATAGATAAACCATGCATAGGAACATCCCACGCAATTACTATATATTCATTCTTAAAATATTCAATTTGCTTTTCGAACATTGTATGATTCGCTGTTAAGCCATGGCTAAAAACAATTGTTCCCTTAGGTGCGTGTTTGGTTCTTGAAATCCAATAATGCACTTCTCCTCCAACGCCTTTAATTATCCTATGCTCCATAATCATTCCTCCTGGCACTATCTAAATCATCCTGTCAAATTCAAATTGGTAATATATAAGCGAGGGTTTAACAGCCTTCGCTTTTCTTATATGATGAAGGTGATTGGTCTGAC
>JAFUKS010000264.1 GCA_017473445.1 Lachnospiraceae bacterium | reverse complement strand
ATGCTCAAATTATCGACGACACAGTTGGTAACACTCTGGTTGCAGCATCCACTGTTGAGAAGGATGTTAAGGCAGAGTTAGAGAAGACCAATAACGTTGATGCAGCAGCATATTTGGGAACTGTAATTGCTAAGAGAGCAATTGAAAAAGGTATCAAGGAAGTTGTTTTTGATAGAGGCGGCTTTATATACCAGGGTAAGATCGCAGCATTAGCTGATGCAGCCAGAGAAGCTGGCTTGGAATTCTAGGAAAGGAAGGAATACACCATGAAACATACTATCATAGATGCAAGCCAGTTAGAGTTAACCGATAAGGTTGTTACTATCAAGCGTGTAACTAAGACTGTAAAGGGTGGTCGTAACATGAGATTCACCGCTTTAGTAGTAGTAGGCGACGGCAACGGCCATGTTGGTGCTGGTCTTGGTAAAGCAGTGGAAATTCCTGAAGCTATCCGCAAGGGAAAAGAAGACGCAATGAAGCACATCGTTAAGATTGCTCTGGATGAGAATAATTCTATTACTCATGACTTTATCGGAAAATACGGTTCTGCTAACGTGTTGTTAAAGAGAGCTCCCGAAGGTACCGGTATCATCGCTGGTGGTCCTGCTCGTGTGGTTTGTGAGCTTGCAGGTATCAAGAACATCCGTACCAAGTCTCTGGGTTCTAACAATAAGCAGAATGTTGTTCTGGCAACCATCACCGGTTTAAGCCAGCTCAAGTCTCCTGAAGAGGTAGCAAAGAGCCGTGGTAAATCTGTTGATGAAGTAATCGCTTAATAGCGTTTTCACGTAGAAAGGAGAACAACAATGGCAGATAAGAAGTTAAAAATCACTTTGGTGAAGTCTGTTATCGGACAGGTGCCGAAGAATAGAGCAACCGTTGAATCTATGGGACTTCGTAAGATTGGAAAGTCCATTATCCTTCCTGATAATGAAGCAACCAGAGGACAGATTCGTCAGGTTAATCACTTAGTAAAAGTTGAAGAAGTTTAATCAGATAAGGAGGTGTTAGGAATGGAATTATCCAATTTAAGACCCGCTGAAGGTTCCAAACACAGTGATAATTTTAGAAAAGGCCGTGGACACGGTTCAGGAAATGGCAAGACCGCAGGTAAAGGTCATAAGGGACAGAAGGCTCGTTCCGGAGCTCCCAGACCCGGTTTTGAAGGTGGTCAGATGCCTTTATACAGACGTATTCCTAAGAGAGGTTTCACTAACAGAAACACCAAGGATATCGTTGCAATCAACTTAAGCGCTTTGAATGCATTCGAGGATGGCGCAACTGTTGATGTTGTTGCATTAGTTGAAGCTGGTATTGTTAAGAATCCCAGAGATGGCGTAAAGATACTCGGAAACGGAGAACTTACCAAGAAGCTTAATGTAAAGGCTGATGCGTTTAGTGCATCTGCAAAGGAAAAGATTGAAGCTGCTGGTGGAACTGCTGAGGTGATGTAATGCTTACAACACTGAAAAACGCATTCAAAATTAAGGAAATCAGAAATAAACTTTTGTTTACCTTCGCAATGTTAGTTGTGATCCGTATTGGATCACAGCTGCCAGTGCCGGGTGTTGATAGAGATTTCTTCGCTACATGGTTTGCACAGCAGACTGGCGATGCGTTCAGTTTCTTTGATGCCATTACGGGTGGATCTTTCTTAAGTATGTCCATTCTGGCATTAAATATCAATCCGTACATTACATCTTCCATTATTATGCAGTTACTTACCATTGCAATTCCTAAGTTAGAGGAAATGCAGCGTGATGGTGAGGACGGCAGAAAGAAGATTGCTTCTATTACCAGATATGTGACCGTTGCACTGGCAATTATTCAGGCAGCTGCAATGGCCATTGGTTTTGGTAATCAGGGCTATCTGGTGGAGTATAATGCAGTTAATGTAATCACTGCAATTGTTGCACTTACCGCAGGTAGTGCATTCATCATGTGGATTGGTGAGAGAATTACTGAAAAGGGTGTAGGAAACGGTATCTCTATCGTGCTGGTAATTAATATTATTTCCAGAATGCCCGCTGACTTAAGCCAGTTATATGGCCAGTTTGTAAAGGATAAGCCTGTTGCAACCGGTATTTTGGCCGCAGCAATTATCCTTGCAATTATCATCGGTATGATGGTGTTGGTTATTATCTTAAATGGCGGTGTCAGAAAGATTCCTGTACAGTATGCGAATAAGGTACAGGGTAGAAAGATGGTTGGTGGTAATACCTCCAGTATTCCTTTAAAGGTGAATACCTCCGGTGTTATTCCTATTATCTTTGCAAACTCCATTATGCAGGTACCTATTATTATCTGCTCCCTGGTTGGTTATCAGGGAACCGGTGTATGGGCTGAGATTTTGAAAGGTCTTAACTCCGGTAACTGGTGTAAGCCCAGCGAACCCATCTATTCCATTGGTTTGTTGGTATATATTCTTTTGATACTGTTCTTTGCTTACTTCTATACCTCTGTAACCTTCAATCCTTTGATGATTGCAGACAATATGAAGAAGCAGGGTGGATTTATCCCCGGTATCAGACCCGGAAAGCCTACCAGTGATTATCTGAGTAAGGTTTTAAATTACATCGTATTTGTCGGTGCTGTTGGTTTGATTTTTATTGCAGCAATTCCGTACTTCTTTAGTGGTATTTTCGGTGCACAGGTATCCTTCGCAGGTACCAGCCTTATCATTATCGTAAGTGTAATTCTGGAAACTGTAAAGCAGATTGAATCTCAGATGCTGGTTCGTAATTATAAGGGTTTCTTAGAGAATTAATATGATTTTTTGGACAGGACGGAGTATTCCGTCCTGTTTTTTACGCGAGCAGCGATGAGAATGTGATGCGCGCATGAACATTCGAGGAGCGTCGCGAAAGACTGAGGGATTGGCATGGCCGATTCCTCAGACCTGGTATATAATATAATATTTTTGCAGGAAAGAGGTTGCAAAGTATATTTAAAAAAGTTAAAATATAAATGTTGACCTGAAAACGAAATGTAACATCCTTACATATTACAAATTGAGAAAGGACGATTTACTATGAAGATTATTATGTTAGGTGCTCCCGGAGCAGGAAAAGGTACCCAGGCAAAGATGATTGCAGAGAAGTATCAGATTCCTCATGTATCCACCGGTGATATTTTCCGTGCAAATATTAAGAACGGTACCGAGCTGGGTATGGAGGCTAAGAAATATATGGATCAGGGACAGCTGGTTCCTGATGAGCTGACTGTAAAGATTTTGTTAGACCGTGTTGCACAGGCTGATTGTGCAAATGGGTATGTGCTGGATGGCTTCCCCAGAACCATTCCCCAGGCAGAAGTTTTGGATAAGGCATTGACAGAGCTGGGAGAGTCCATTGATTATGCAGTGGATGTAAATGTTCCCGATGAGAACATTGTACGCAGAATGTCCGGTAGACGTGCTTGTCTGGCTTGTGGTGCAACCTATCATATTGCACATATTCCTCCTAAGAAGGAAGGTATTTGTGATACTTGCGGTCAGGAACTGGTACTGCGTGATGATGATAAGCCGGAAACTGTTTTAAAGCGTTTGCAGGTATATCATGAGCAGACCCAGCCCTTGATTGATTTCTACACCGCGAAGGGTGTTTTACGCACTGTAGACGGTACGGTAGATATGAAGGATGTATTTGGAGCAATTGTTAGCATTTTAGAAGGCTAATAATGCAATAGAAAAGGAGTTTTAGCTGGATGGCAGTAACGATTAAGTCACAGCGCGAGATTGAATTGATGCGCGAGTCCTGCAGATTGCTGGGCATTGTACACAAGGAACTGGAGGAGAATATCCGTCCCGGTATGAGTACTCATGAGATTGATATCATGGGAGACGTTTTAATCCGAAAACTGGGTTGTATTCCGAATTTTAAAAATTATAACGGGTATCCTGCAAGTATTTGTGTTTCTGTCAATGATGAAGTGGTGCATGGCATTCCCAGTAAGAAACGTATTTTACAAGAAGGCGATATTGTCAGCCTGGATGCGGGCCTGATTTATAAAGGGTATCATTCCGATGCAGCCCGCACACATGCGGTAGGTGAGATTTCAGCCGATGCCCGTAAGCTTATCGATGTGACCAAGCAGAGCTTTTTTGAGGGTATAAAAATGGCAAAAGCAGGTAATTATTTATATGATATTTCCAATGCCATTGACGCCTACGTGTCTCAGTTTGGATATGGAATCGTAAGAGAATTGGTAGGGCACGGTATCGGTACTGCGCTTCATGAGGACCCTCAAATCCCCAATTTTGCCCAGAAACGTAAAGGCTTAAAGCTACAGGCGGGTATGACCTTGGCTATTGAGCCCATGATTAATATGGGTAGAGCAGATGTGGTATGGTGCGATGATGATTGGACGGTGGTGACCCAGGACGGTTCTCTTTCCGCTCATTATGAAAATACCATTCTTATTACAGAGGGCGAGCCTGAGATTCTGACACTTTATTAAGGAGAAACCATGGTAGGATATTTTGCGGTCTCCAAGGCGGGGCATGACAAGGATCAGATTTATGTGATTTTAGAATGTGATGAAAAATATGCTTTCTTATGTGATGGTGAAAATAAAAAAATAGCTGCACCTAAGAAGAAAAGTTGGAAGCATATTCAAAAAATCAACATCAGGGTGGAAGAAACTCTTTATAGCAAACTGGTAAATCGGGAGCAGATATATGATACAGAAATCAAATACGCTCTCAGAAAATACAAAGAAAACAACAATACATTTTAATTGATGTAGGATTTATATGTCTAAAAGTGATGTAATTGAAATCGAAGGAGTAGTAATAGAGAAGTTACCCAACACCATGTTCCAGGTGGAATTAGAAAATGGTCATAGGGTGCTGGCACATATCAGCGGTAAGCTGCGCCAGAACTTTATCCGTATTCTTCCCGGAGATAAGGTGACTTTAGAGTTATCTCCTTATGATTTGGATAAGGGACGTATTATCTGGAGAGATAAGTAAGCTCCGGCAGATTTCATATAGGAGTTAGGAACAATGCTAAGACGAATTAGAAATGCCGCAATACTGCTTTTTACAGGCGTATTGGTCGGGACACTTCTTCTGACCTTAGCATTTTGCCTTCCTGTGGACAGGATTAGGGAGAATGTAAAGGTATCTCTGTACCACATGCTTGAGGTACGGAGTGATGAAGAGGGAGATGAACGCCGGAAGGAATGGTTATCTCTAAAGGAAAATTTCACAGAAAGTCTCATGGTGCAGAATGCTTTTGAGCAGGTTGAGGGTAAGAATCCTTTTGAACATGCTATGTATATTTACCACTATGATTTGTCCGACGGCACCACCTGGGCTACCGAGGAATCCCTGTCCTTATCCCTCAAAGAAGGGACAGAGGGGATGCATTTGCGAGAGTATTCGAAATACTGGCATGGATACCTGATTTTTTTAAAGCCCTTGCTTATGATGATGAGCTGGAGTCAGTTGGAGATATTCTGGATGGTATTTATGCTGGGTATGACGGCCGTTACAGCTCTTATGGCTATGCGTAAAAAGGAGCCCTTGCTGGGGCTTGGGGTGTTGCTTGCGTTCCTGTTTATGAAACCCCTGCGGATTATCATTTCAGTGGACCTATCCATTTGCTGGCTGGTTACCTTGATTAGTATTTTGGTGCTGTTACAGTTTTATCAAAAACTGCAGGCCAGAGACTGGCTGGAGGGAATGTTTATTATTATAGGTATGGTTACATCCTATATGGATTTCCTTACCTATCCGGTAGTGACTTTGGTATTTCCATTATGTACGTTGCTGGTTTTGGCAGCGGCGGAGCAATGGGAATGGAAAAACAGTGTGCTCCGACTATTCTGGATATGTGTCTCCTGGGCGGGCGGCTATATCGGCATGTGGGGAATGAAATGGGTAGTGGCTGAGCTGACCTTGCAGACAGGAACTTTACGTAATGCAGCATGGTCTGTAATCACCCGTACAGAGCCCTTGGATGGGCATGAGAGCTTTGCTTCCGGTATATCCAGAACCTTTGATTTGATTCTGGACCAATATGATCGGTCCTGGTACAGTATTGTTTTTCTACTTATAATAATAGCAGTCATCATCTCTTTGGTGGTGGTTGGACTAAAAAAGCAAATGAAGCAGGCACTTCCGGTATTGGTATGTGCTCTTGCAGGGACGATGATTCCCATGGTCTGGCTGGCCCTTACCCAGAACCACTCAGCCATTCATTGCTGGTTTACGTTTAGGGTATTAGGTGCATCTGTTTTTGGCGTATGGTGTATGGGCATTATTTCGGTAAAAAAATCAAAATATCGTTAAAAAACCGTGAAAATGCTCTTGCCAAGCCAAAATAGCTGTGTTATAATACATATCGGTCTTTTTTGAAAGGAGGGTTTAACGTGAAGGTTAGATCATCAGTAAAACCAATTTGCGAAAAGTGCAAAATCATTAAGAGAAAAGGACGTATCAGAGTAATCTGTGAGAATCCCAAACACAAACAGAGACAAGGATAATAATCACCAACTGCTCATTTAATGAGAAGTGAGTGAGTTCTTGTCCTGTTATTATGTGCGGCTGAATCTGCATTGCAGATTTTCATAATAGATTGGATAGAGCTTACGGGAGATTACTTGTTGGTACTGCAAGATTTTTTTGCAGATGGATCGGATTCATGTCCGGTTGGGTGAAAGCCCCAATCAATTAGTAACTGAAGCACACGAATTAACAGACCAAATGTGTGCGGCGAATTCTTCTTTATAGAAGGAATCGTGGCGGGTAACCGCATAAATTTCATATGTACATTCCCTGAGAGTCTTGGAATGTAACAGAAAATGGAGGAAACGTAAATGGCTCGTATCGCAGGTGTTGACTTACCTAGAGAAAAACGAATTGAAATCGGTTTAACCTATGTATATGGCATTGGTAGACCTACTGCAACCAAGTTGTTAGCAGAAGCAGGTGTAAATCCTGACACCAGAGTGAGAGATATCACTGACGAAGAGGTAAAGAAGATTACCGAAGCTATCGAAACCCTGGGTGTAATGGTAGAAGGTGATTTGAGAAGAGAAATCGCTCTGAACATTAAGAGACTTCAGGAAATCGGATGCTATCGTGGTATTCGTCATCGTAAGGGTCTTCCTGTACGTGGTCAGAAGACAAAGACCAATGCAAGAACACGTAAGGGACCTAAGCGTACCGTTGCTAACAAAAAGAAATAATTTTCATTGAGTGAATTATTTCATGATACTTCTGAATTTGTGCGGCAAATTTAGAAGGTTCCTTAAGAAATTTCGTGAGAAGTTCCTTAGGCAGATTATGTAACTGATAATTAGAAGAGAAAGTAGGTTAGTTTAAAATGGCTAAAAAAGTTGCAAAGAAAGTAACAAAAAAGCGCGTAAAGAAAAACGTTGAACGCGGACAGGCACATATTCAGTCTTCTTTTAACAATACAATTGTTACCTTAACAGATGCTGAAGGTAATGCTCTTAGCTGGGCAAGTGCTGGTGGTCTTGGTTTTAGAGGTTCAAGGAAATCTACTCCGTATGCTGCACAGATGGCAGCTGAAACAGCTACAAAGGCTGCTTTGGTTCACGGATTAAAGACAGTAGATGTATTCGTTAAAGGACCCGGTTCAGGACGTGAGGCAGCAATCAGAGCTCTCTCTGCTTGCGGTCTGGACGTAGTAAGTATTTGTGATGTAACTCCTGTTCCTCACAATGGTTGTCGTCCTCCTAAGAGACGTCGTGTATAATAACGAGAAAATCACAGAGTGCGAAGCATTCATGCTACTCAGTAGCATGATTTTCGAGTAAGTAAAGTAACAAGTTGGAAGAAAGCACATTTGTGCTGTAAACAATAGTCAGAGACTTTTAAGTCTCACAGAAAGGATATTTTAAAATGGCAGTTAATAGAGT
>JAFUKS010000263.1 GCA_017473445.1 Lachnospiraceae bacterium | reverse complement strand
TGCTTATTTACCTTACCCAGTACCATCTCTGCAATTTCCATGGTCTCAGCATCAGTCACACGCAGGCCGTTCACAAACTGAGCCTCCTTGCCTACTTTGCCTACCCACTTGCTGATTTCCTTGCCGCCACCGTGTACAATAATGGGTTTGAAACCAACCAGCTTAAGTAAAGTCACATCCTTAATTACATTTCTCTGGAATTCTTCATTGCTCATGGCACTTCCGCCATACTTTACCACGATAATCTTACGGTTATATTTCTGAATATAAGGCAGTGCCTCGATGAGCACCTCTGCCTTCTTTAAAAACTGTTCCATATCTTTTTCCATATTCATACCTTGCCTTTCTATGAACGATAATCTGCGTTAATCTTTACGTAATCGTAGCTCAAATCACAACCCCATGCGGTAGCTTCCTCATTACCCATGTGCATATCCACCAGTACGGTCACTTCAGGATCTGCCAGAATCTTGGAAGCTTCTTCCTCGCTGTAAGCACATGCCACACCATTGCCAAAAATCTGAATCTCACCGCTGACACTCTTAAAATACAGGTCTACATTCTCAGGGTCAAATTTGGCTCCGGAATAACCCAGTGCACAGAGGATACGGCCCCAGTTGGCATCATGACCGAAAATAGCTGCCTTGGTCAAGGAAGAACAAATAACGGATTTAGCTAAAATGCGGGCATCCTCCTTGGTAGCCGCTCCCACCACCTGTGTCTCAAAAAGACAGGTGGCACCTTCACCGTCACCGGCCATCTTTTTTGCCAGATAGGTGGTAATGAAATGTAATGCCTCGCAGAACGCATCATAATCTGCACCCTCTGCAATAATCTCTTCATTCCCTGCCAGACCGTTGGCCATTACCAGTAATGTATCATTGGTAGAAGTATCGCCATCCACGGAAATCATATTAAAGGAATCTACCACATCACGGCTCAATGCCTTCTGCAGCATCTCCTTGGAAATATTCACATCCGTGGTGATAAAGCCCAGCATGGTACACATATTGGGATGAATCATACCGGAGCCCTTACACATACCACCCATGGTTGCAGTCTTGCCTGCTACCTGGAACTCCACTGCAATCTCTTTATGTACGGTATCGGTAGTCATAATTGCCTTGGCTGCTGCCAGACCTGCTTCCAAGCCGGGAGCCTTTGCTGCCACCAGTTTTTCAATACCGGTGCATACTCTGTCAAGGGGCATCTGCATACCAATGACACCGGTGGATGCTACCAAAACTGCATTTTCAGGTAATCCTAAAAGCTCTCCTGCTTTCTGTGCCTCCTTTTGACAAATGTCCAAGCCCTGCTGGCCGGTACATGCATTGGCAATACCGGAATTTACCACTACTGCCTGTACAAAGGGTGCAGTCTCTACCAGCTGCTTATCCCACATAACGGGAGCCGCCTTTACCACATTGGTGGTAAAGGTACCTGCCACCATACAAGGATGGGTACTGTAAATAAGTGCCATATCGTTTCTGTTCTTATACTTTATCTCCGCTGCCACTGCTGCTGCTTCAAAGCCTGCTGCTGCGGTAACACCGCCTGCTATCTGTTTCATATGATCATCCTCCTTTAACTTTCTGTTTCCGACCACCCATTACTGATTAAATGCAGTAATATTGGCCTCATTTAATGTAAAATCATAATAGTTCAAATCTTCTCTCTTGGTCCAACCGATGCAATTCCAAAAGGCGTTGCCCACATCATTCTGGGTAAAAGCAATCAGGCTCACCTTATTCACCTGCTCCTTCTTCAAAGCATTCATGCAAAATACCACCATGGCCTTGCCAATGCCCAGGCGTCTGTAATCCTCCCGGACACACACATGGTACAGGCATCCCCGCCGTCCATCATGCCCGCAAAGTATACCTCCTACAATGGAGCCATCCTCTGCCACAGCCACCACGCTGGTCTCCGGATTACGTCTAAGGAATCTCTCCACCCCCACATAGGAATCATCAATGCTTCGGATACCAAAGCCCTTAATGGTCATCCACAGTGCGTGTAATCCCTCATAATCTGCAATTGTCATGGTACGTACGGTATAGCTCTTACTACTCATTTGAAACTCCTATCAAATATGTATCGATTAATGTATCTTTTGTAAGCATACCACTTTTTGCATAAATGTCCACTACTTTTTTTATTTTTATGCAAATTTCTTTTGTTTCAATGTATTTTTATGCATATTCTATATGTTTATGCATCATTTCATGCATATTTATTCTGTTTCACTTTATTTATACCGTCTGATGGTAGCATTTTACTTTTTTCCATAATATTGTAAAAAATTTGTAAGATTTCGAATCTTTTTTTGTAAGAATATTGTGATATAGTAGAAACATCACTAGTGAGAAGAGGGGACTGATATGGATAAAGAACGTATCTTAGTAGTAGACGATGATAAAGACATCGTAAATACATTGAAAATTCAATTGGAACGGGAGGGCTATGAGGTATTCTATGCCTATAACGGCCTGGAGGCACTGGAAATTCTGGAAGCTTCCGTGGTCCATCTGATTCTGTTGGACATTATGATGCCTAAGCTGGATGGTTTTTCTTCTATTATTAAAATAAGAGAAAAACAAAATATACCCATTTTGGTCATGTCCGCCAAAACAGAAGAGTCAGATAAAATATTAGGACTATCCATCGGTGCAGATGATTATATCAGCAAGCCCTTTCAATACCGTGAGGTACTGGCAAGAGTGAAAAGTCAACTGCGACGTTACATGTCCCTGGGGGGCATCCACTCCGCTTCAGACGAAATCCGCGTAGGACGCCTGTGTTATGATTTTAAGGCCCATGCACTGACCGCCGACGGAGAGCCGGTAAAGCTGACCTCTACGGAAACCAAAATTATTGAACTGCTGATGCGAAATCCCGGACGAATCTTTTCGGCAGAGGAAATTTACTCCCGCATCTGGCAGGAACCCATTGCCTACAACGGAGAAAAAACCGTTATGGTACATATCAGAAGAATCAGAGAAAAAATAGAAATCAACCCGGGAGAACCGGAATATTTAAAGGTGGTGTGGGGAATTGGATACAAATTTGAAAAAAAGTAAAAAAATAAGAGCATTGATCTATCGAATCATTACAGTTGCCTCCTGCTTTACCATGCTGGCAACTGCCTGCCTGGGAAAAGAAGCTTTGGTAAACCTACAAAAGGAAGGTATTGGCACTTTCTCAGGAAGCATTTATTATCTAACGGAATTTAGGGAGTTTGTAAGCGAAATTTACACCTATGCCATGCTGGGGTACGCCGGCATCGGAGATGAACAGGGCAACCAACTGGAAAACAGCCAAACCAATACTCTGAAAAATAACTACATTCAGAAGCTAAATTATGTTTTAAATCACGAATGCGAGGAATTGGCCTATTTCATCAAGGTGGGGAACGACGTAAAAAGACACAACATTCTGAATACGCTTCTATATTCAGACACTCAAGCACTGCTGCTGCCTTCGGAAATTACCCTATGCTGTCACTGGAATGGTCCCTTGAAAAGGCTACACTTTTTCCCTTCCGAAGATAGTTTCATAACCAAGAAACCGGATGCGTATTTTACCCAGCAATATCGACCCGGCAATAAAAATGTGAGCAACATACAGTTGGTGCTGGGTTTCCCCAGTGAAGAGAATTTCCAGTCCGCTACTTTCCGGGACTACAAAATGAAAGCCCTGTTTTATCAGCGGATTCTCTGGACCCTTCTAATAAGTGCTATTGCGACGCTGCTCTTCGGCCTGCTCAGTATCCTGACCCATAAGGCTGGCAAAATCGCTACTACAGCGTACGCTAAACGTATGGTAAAAATATATCCTGAACTGAAGCTGCTGCTACTGCTTATCCTATGGAGAATGTGCTATGCCCTGAATCTATGGTATTTTGCCGGAGATTGGCAATTCCGTATTATTGCATCCTATTTCCCCGGTATGTATGCACTATTTGGTGCTTCTCTTTATCTGTTGTATCGTGACCTGCGTGGCAACAAAAAAGCCTTTTTATGCCACTCCCTGCTGGCGGCTGTGGGCAGATATATCCGAAATTATCAAACCGGCATGCGCTGGCATCGGAAATTATCCAATATCTACATATGTAGCCTACTTGCCGCCTGCCTGTTATTCGGTGTAGCCCTTGCCCACTTCCTTATCTTTACCACCAGAGTGGAACAGCTTAACACAACAAACATCCTGCTGGTGACAGGTGGTTTGCTATTACTGCTGTACAGTATCCGACTGGGGCGCTTTATAAAAGATATAAAGATTACCGCGGAAAAAATCACAACCCTGCGCCACGGTCAAGATGATAAGCCACTGTTCCTTCCTGACGGGTCTTTATTAGAAGATACTGCCCGGGATTTGAATGCTTTGGAACAGGGGATGGAGGCTGCGGTAGAGGAAAATAACCGTTCTAACCGCATGCGGGTGGAATTAATTACCAACGTGTCCCACGATTTGAAGACACCCTTAACTTCCATTATTAATTATGCCGAACTACTCTGCGAGGAAGAATTATCCGCCCCCTCTTCAGACTATGCACAGGCCCTGCGCTCCAAAGCCTACCGTTTAAAAAGCATGGTACAGGATGTATTTGAACTGTCCAAAGCCACCAGCGGTAATCTGCCTGTGGAGAATGTACGGCTGGACCTGGCCAAGCTGATACGCCAGACTCTGGCCGATATGGATGAGCAAATTCAGGACAGCACCCTAACCTTTAAATTAAATATTTTTTCCGAGCCTCTAATGATAGAAGCAGACGGGGAGCGTCTGTACCGGGTATTCCAAAACCTGATTGTCAACGCCCTTCAGTATTCCCTGGACCATTCCCGGGTATATGTGCAACTGGATCAAGAGGATGGCTACGCATACGCAAAAATCAAGAATACTTCCCGGGAAGAACTGAACTTTAAGCCCGAGGATATTGTGGAGCGGTTCGTCCGCAGCGACAAATCCCGCACCACCGAAGGAAGTGGTCTGGGTCTGTCCATTGCACAAAGCTTTACTGAAGCCTGTGGCGGCACCTTCTCCCTGAATCTGGATGCGGATTTATTTACTGTCACCCTTTGTTTCCCTTTAGCGGTATCGGACCCACAAGGAGAAACAGACCATGAATACATTGAAGCTGCAACAGCTGCAGACAACTAAATTTTCACTCTTTTCAGACCGGGCATTGGTAGTGCTTATATCGGTGGTAACCCTATTGTTACAAATCATATCCTTTGTCACTACCTGGAACGGTTCCCGCATCTATCTGGGAGATATCTTTCCCCATGCGGCCCTGTTCTTTGCCCTGGCCATACAAGCCACCGCATACTGCTTCAGTAATGCCCTGCGACGGGAACGTAAGCCTTTACGTGTCCTTGCCCTATGTGTGGCCCTGTGTTGTTCCACCTACTACTCCTATATCGGCATTTACAATTCCGTAAATTCGCCGGCCATCTATCTGGAGGAAAATTATGTGCGGATTACACGGGAGCTAAGCAGTATCTATCAGGCCCAAACCCAAGAAACCATTTCCGGTGCCATGGAGCAAATCCATGGCGCCGCTTCCAAAATCAGTGCTTACACCCAAACTCTTACGGAGCGTACGCAACTATATGATTCCTGCCTTCAGGCGCTGGAAGAGTTAACGGTATCCAAAAGCTCCGGTCTAAAAGCCCCCAAACAGGCTTCCTTTGAAACTTATGAGGAATATGCGGCTGCCTATCAGGCCTACATCAACAGCTTTTCCCAGGCCGGTGACATGGAGCTGAAGACTGCCCGTGCCCGGACTCTGGCTGCTTATGGTTTCACAGATGAACAGTCCCTAAATACCGCACGTCAGGAAAATGAAGCGGTCTTCAGAAGCTTATGCACTGCACTGGACACCGGTCCGGAAGAAATTCAGGAACAGCTGACCACCCTTACCACTGACTTAATTACTGCTGTAGAAAATACCTCCTTGGGTCAGCCCTTGACCGGCGAACACTCCCGCCAACTGAGCCGACTATTTCAAGCTTCACAGCTATGCGGATTTGCTGACAACGTACCGCTTGCTTCCCTGCTTACAGCCTTAAATCAATGTGCGCAGGTTTCTTCTGCCCCATTGATGAAAGATTATTCCCTGTTACCGAAGGGGAGCGCTACTGATGAACATCTGATGCAATTAAAAGCTGAAATGGATTCCCAGATTCTTCATGGGCTCATGAAAATCAACACTTTATTGGATGCAGCTGAGCAACTATCCTATTCAGACTCTAACTATGCCATTACAGACCTGTATTTGCTGCCCATCTCCGCATTAAAGGATCCCACCCAAAGAATGACCGCTTTCTTTTGCCTGGGTATGGCTGCACTGGTTGATTTACTGTCCGTACTGTTTGCAGCATCCCTGCCTCAGGAAAAACCCTTGTGGAAACGAAGGCTTTTACGAAGCAGTTATGTGGAAGAATATGCTAAGCAGATTTACGCCTCTTTGCCGGACTCATGCAGCAGTGCCCGTTCCCTGGCCGACTTCTTACAATACTTCGGCCCCAGTCCCCGGACGGAAGCAGATGGCTATATGATGAGTGCCGACACGGACCTCTTACAGAAATACCGCACCTTGTCCGCGTTACTTTGTCAGGTCAACCTGGCCAAATTGATACCCGCCCACTTCCTGGAAAATGAAAAGGAACAACTGCTGTTAAAGGCCCGCTTTGTTTTTTGGGCCAATGAAATCGTATCCAAACAAGAAAAGGCTTCAGTGAAAGGAGGCTTGTATGAGTAACCTGATTTTTACCCTTTTGGCCGCCATCTGTCTACTCTGTCAAAAGCCCCTGACCTCAGCTCTCCGACATGGAAAGGTACGGGAGGGCTTTTGTACCGGCTGGTCCATAGACCTTTTATTCAGCATTTGCGGAATGCTTCTTAGCTTTAGCATCTTCCAATATAATTTATGGCCCCGATTGAAATGGAATTTCTTTATTCTCCTTATTTTATATTTGCTGCTGGGAATCCTCTTCTTACTGTTAGCCCCCTCCGGGACGGGGCTTTTCCATCCCCGTCCAACCCTACCGGAAGCCTTGCTTGCCGCAGAATATCGTTTTAATGATACCCTGAGGATGATACGAAATTTTCTACTGTACTTATTACTGGGAGCACCGCTCTGCCTTCGTTTTTTGTTCAATGTTCAACAGTTTGAAGCCTTCCTGTTCCCCTTGGAAGAAACTAAGCTATGCGGAGGCATCTGTTTTATCTGCTTCCTGATTTTATTTCCCATCAGTGTACGTCAAAGCTTCTTCTGGTTTCGACACCTGCGTCTTCCACCCGACGAAGCAGAAATGCAATTACTGCAACAATATTGCAATCGTCTGCATTACAGCAGGCGTAACCATTTGTTATAACCCTTCCTTGAGCTCTCCGCATAATACGGGGAGTTCTTTTTTGTTTTGTGCATAATTATGCGTTTATGCATATATTTTATACATTCTTGTGTATATTTCATAAGTTTTATTCATCTTTTAAACAAATTTATGCAGTTTTTTTGCTTGCTTTTATGCGTGGAATGTTGTATAGTAATTTCAGATTACAAGAAAATACATTACATATTATTTTTTATGGAGGCAAATACAATGAAAGAAAAAGTAATTCTTGCTTACTCCGGTGGCCTTGACACCACCGCAATTATTCCTTGGTTAAAGGAAAATTTTGACTACGAAGTTATCTGTGTCTGCATCGACTGCGGTCAGGCAGAGGAGCTGGACGGTCTGGAAGAAAGAGCAAAGTTCTGCGGAGCTTCCAAGCTCTACATCGAGGATGTTATCGATGAGTTCTGTGATGAGTACATCGTTCCCTGCGTACAGGCTAATGCAATCTATGAGAATAAGTACCTGTTAGGTACCTCCATGGCTAGACCTCTGATTGCTAAGAGACTGGTAGAAATCGCTCGTAAGGAAGGCGCTACCGCTATCTGCCACGGTGCTACCGGTAAGGGTAATGACCAGATTCGTTTCGAGCTGGGTATCAAGGCTCTGGCTCCCGATATTAAGATTATTGCAGCTTGGAGAAATGACAAGTGGACCATGGATTCCCGCGAGTCCGAGATTGAATACTGTAAGGCACATGGTATTGACCTGCCCTTCTCCGCTGATTCTTCCTATAGCCGTGACCGTAACATCTGGCACAT
>JAFUKS010000262.1 GCA_017473445.1 Lachnospiraceae bacterium | reverse complement strand
TGAAGGAACAGTCAAACACATTTATTTCGTTGCTGAAACCAAAGGCACAATGGAAAGCCTGAACTTGCGCCCCATCGAACAGGCGAAGATTTCCTGTGCAAAGAAGCTGTTTAATGAGATTTCTACGGAGAATGTAAAATACCATGATGTGGATAGTTACCAGAGTTTGCTTAATATCATGAATGGAATTGAATAGTTAAGGAGATTAAGCATTAAGAAAGAATTATGCCCCTGCATTTTTGCAAGAAAGTGCAGGGGCATAATCTTTACTTGTAAAATATACAAACTAGTGCTATCATTTGAATACGCCACTCTGGCGTATTTTTCCATATTTTCATGAGCAAATCGCTCAAATTATTCAGAAAAACTATATATCTGACTCAAAAAGAGAAGTCCACTTAATACCAGGCAGATAGATTAAATTCACAAATAAATGAAACGTGAAAGGGGAATAGAGCATGGCTAAAATTGAAATAAATGCAAAGGGACAGAAGGTTGTTGTAATTGATGAGATTATTTTTAGCTGTAAGCGGAAAATTGACTGGGCAGGAGTATAACGATTACTTAAACAATATGTCGGTAGAGAATATAGAATAGATGAAAATGATGACGTCATATACATAGGAGCTGAATTTCCGGATGAATACGCAAATAGTAAATATAGTCATCGAATTTATGGAACAATAGGTAAGGCAAAAGCAAATGTTTCTCAGGCTATACCGGAGTTGATAAAGATTGCTACTAATATAGCGTTTCAAGAAAATACAGATGAAAAACATAAAAATAATGCAAAATATGGGTGGTATAGATGTACTGTAAGGTTTTCTATTCCAATAAGTGATGATCGTGGAAATATTGTTGGTAGAAATAATTATCAGGGGCGCATGATGATTAGGCATGACAAGGATGGAAAGAAATATCTGTATGATATTATTGACATAAAAAAAGAAACGTAGTACGCCGCTTGAGCCTATGCTGTACGGGAAAAACCACATTTCTTCATAAATAAAATAGTACAAATGAAAGCAATTGTCAATATATGAAAAGAAGTAAGTAGTTCGTAGGAGTAAGAATACTGTGCGGTAAATATACATTTCCACTTATTTTTGGGCAAAAACATGTTATTCTCTGTACAAAATAATGCTGTAATGCATTACTGTATGGGCTGGTCGAAAGACCCGGGTCCATCAGCAGATGGAGAGGTTCCACATCATTGGCGGGTAGATACCTGCTTTTTTATTTTATTAAGGGCGATGTGTGAGTGAATTAAGTATTTTTTTGAGTTTTGTAGTTGGTTAAAACAAAAAATTCGCCCACGAGGCGAAAAAACTCGCCGACAATTAGTGCCAAAAGGCGAATAATATCTGCTATAATCGAAACATACCATTTACAGCGTATAGGAAATATGAAACCTAATACCGGGAGTGTAGAATATGAAAAAGATGAATTTAAGGATTGCAGATTTGAGACGGGAGAAAAAAATAACACAGAAGGAGTTGGCTGACGCCATGGGAGTTTCCTTTCAGACCATCAGCAAGTGGGAAAAGGGAGTTAATTTACCGGATATTACTTTTTTGCCGGCAATGGCGGAGTATTTTAAGGTATCTATCGACCAGCTAATGGGTATGGTACCTTTAAATAATGAAGAGTACATAAAAGAAAAGACCGGTACCGGACAGTTTTGGGAGCAAAAGCTGGAATATTTGTTACGGACCAGAAGAAATTCATGGAACGAGGATTATGTACAGTTTTTGGTGGACAAGGTGTGGAAGATAGATAAGCCTATGAAGGTGTTGGATCTGGGTTGTGGTTTTGGATTTTTAGGGTTGTTATTTATGCCTTTTTTGCCGAAAGGAAGTACCTATACCGGGATAGATTTGGCAGAAAACCTTTTAAAAGAGGGTGAGAAGCTTTTTGCAGACAAGGACTATGAGGTGCGATTCATCCACAAGGATGTGTACGAATATCATGCAAAAGAGCAGTATGATTTGGTGATTTGTCAGGGCGTACTGCGACATCTGGATACACCGGAGGCCTTTTTGCAGAAGATGATAGAGTTTGCAAAGAAAGACGCCCATGTTGTATGTATTGATGCCAATCGGGAATTTGAATGTGATGGCCTCTATGTGGATGGAATGGATTATTTCTGGCTTTGCAAGCATGATGGTATGGAGGCCCATTGGAGGACGGAGCTGGAACAGCAGGGACGGGATTATGCGGTGGCCATCCGTACTGCTCATATGATGCGTAAGCTGGGGCTTAGAGAGGTGTCGGTACGAATGAAGGACCAGGTGGATTTTGTGACGCCTCAGCGGGATGATTATGAGCAGCTAAAACAGGATTTCCTGGAGTTCAATGACTGGAATGCAGGATTAAGTCCACAGGAACAGGAGAATTCTATCCGTTTCCTGATGAATCATGGCATGTCCAGAAAGGAAGCTACGGATTATTGTAATCGGAATGTGAAAATTTCGGAGTATTTTCAGTTACATCCGGATGCAGGATATACTTTTGTGAAAGGAACGATGATATCTTATGGAAAAAAATAAAGTATTGTTAATTGATATGTATGGAGTAATTATAAAGGAAAGTAAGGGGTATTTTATTCCCTATACCTTTCAGCATTTTCCTGAGGCAGAGTACCAGCGTTTGACCACAGCTTTTAAGGAGGATAGGGTGTTTTCCAAGGCTCAGAAGGGAGAATTGAGTAATCAGGAGTTCCTGGAGTATTTGGAATATGAAAATCCAAGGGAAACTATGGAGGATTATTTGAAGAATTACTTGACCTTGGATGAACAGTTCCGAGACTTTGCTTCACATATAAGCGGCAGAATGAAAATGTGTCTATTGTCTAATGATGTGGCAGAGTGGAGTGAATTCCTTACGGATTATTATTATATGAATCCCTATTTTGATGAAAAAATCGTAAGTGGAGAAGTTCATTTGAGAAAGCCGGACAGAGCGATTTTTGAGTGTGCATTGGAAAAATTAAAGTGTAAAGCAAAGGACTGTATTTTTGTAGACAACAGCGTGAAGAATCTGCGGGTAGCAGAGGAACTGGGGATGGAGACCATACTTTTTAACCGGGATGGTGAGGAGTATGAGGGAAATGTGGTAAATAATTTTGTGGAGCTTGGGGAAATGCTCCGGAAATTTCAGTAGATACAAAGGAGAGGCAGTTATGAAAGATAATTATTCTTTGGCGGTGGGTTGTATTGTGCGTAGAGGAGATAAGGTGCTTTTGGTCAGACATACCTATGGAGGTGCAGCTGGTCAGTTACTGATTCCCGGTGGATACTGTAATGAGGGTGAGTTGCCGGAGGAAACTGCTCCGCGGGAAGTACGAGAGGAGACCCATGTAATTGCAAAGGTGGATGCTATGTTAGGGATACGGTGCGGCAGACACAACTGGTATGCACTTATGTTGATGGATTATGTGGAGGGAGAACCCCGAAGTGATGAAAACGAAAATAGTGAAGTCCTTTTTATGAATGTAAATGAGGTATTGGAAAGGGAGGATGTGACTCATATGACAAAAGTGGCACTGAGAGACATGCTTTCCAAGGATAGAAAATGCTTATATCCGGATGAAGAATATAGGTCAGTAAGAGGAAATGATTATTCCTTGTATATATAGTGGAAATATGAAAACTCATCCCCAAACCATAACGGTTAGGGGATGAGTTTTTTGAACGAATAATAGTCATTTTGCTTGCATAAATCGAAAAAAGTAATATCATTTTGTTAGATTCTACTAATAATCAGACTTTGACGAAAGTTAGGAGAGAGGACTATATGTGGGATACTGATACTAATACAAAAATATCTGAGATTATCAACTGCATTCCGGAGGGACAATTCATTTTTGTCGAGGATATTAAAAGCGGAGTGTCCAACTGGAGCAATGAAGCAGTAGAGTATTTTGGGCTTTCGGGCAACAGTATCCGAAATACAAAAGAAATAATACAAGAAATGACACATCCGGATGACAAAGAACGTTTGCAGAAGGAATTTGATGAGGTCTTCTTTAAGCAAAAAGAGTCATTTTTTTCGATTTTCCAAGTACGAAATGTGAAAGGGGAATATATACCCTGTACTTGCAAGAGTAAAATGATTTGTGATGAAGGTGGAAATCCATATATATTTATTGGCTCGTTAACAGTACATAAAGGAGAGGAATATGACGCTGTTACAGACTTGCCCAAATTACAAAAATTTTTATCTCATATAAGTCAGACGAAAAAGGACAACAAAGAGTGCTTACTGATGGCCTTTGAACTGAAACATTTTAATAATATTAATGCGCTGTATGGATATAGTTTCGGCAATAGAGTTTTATATGAAACAGCAAAAATGATACGTGGAATTATTTGAACAAGCGGAGTACTGTATCGACTGGGCGGCACCGATTTCGGAATTGTATTTTTGGATTTCTGTGTAGAGAAAGTAAAAGAAATTTTTTCTCAGATTAGAGATAACCTGGCCAACTTTTCTTTAGATGGTTCAGCCATCAATATTAAAATATGCGGTGGAGCAATATATACCAAGAACTATGGAGTAAGTTACCAGACAGTGTATTCATATCTGTTGTCAGCACTGGAAAAGGCAAAGGATGAAGATAACTATGGATTGGTTGTTTTTGATGATGAGTCACATGAAAATAACTATAAAATGCTGGAATTACTGAATGTGATTAAAGGAAGTATTCGGAATGGCTGCGAAGGATTCTATTTGTGCTATCAGCCATTTGTATCCACAGTGACAGGAAAGATTATCGGTGCAGAGGCATTGCTTCGTTGGAGAAGCCAGGTCTATGGTGAAGTTTCTCCGGGACGCTTTGTTCCTCATTTGGAATCCCATTCCTGTTTTTACGATTTGAGTATATGGGTATTGCGTCGTGCTATGCAAGACGTAAAAGAGATTATTAAAGAGTATCCGGATTTTTTTATCAACGTAAATATATCCTACAAACAGTTGGAACGACCGGAATTTACACATGAAGTTATTGCTATAATAACAGAACTGGGGTTTCCCGCAAAGAATCTGCAGTTGGAGCTTACAGAACGGTGTCGAAACCTTGACATGATGTATTTAAAGAAGCAGCTTACTTTCTTTCGGGAACATGGTATCAAAATTGCCCTGGATGATTATGGTACCGGTAATTCCACTATCAATTTGCTTTGTGAACTACCGCTTACCAGTGTAAAAATCGACCAGACCTTTATTTTAAACATTTTGAATAATGGAAGCAATCAGGTGTTGTTAGACTCTACCGTACAATGTGCTAAACG
>JAFUKS010000261.1 GCA_017473445.1 Lachnospiraceae bacterium | reverse complement strand
TTCTGGTTTGTTCTAAGAAGCAGCGTGGCAGATCCACGCAAATAGTAACTTATCATACGGAGTCGGGTAAAGCCCGGCTTCTATCATTTTAAGAAAGATTATGGAGGAATTAAATTATGGCATTTTTTCAGAGTGCAGTAGGCACATTACAGACATTAGTAGTAGCCCTTGGAGCAGGTCTTGGTATCTGGGGTGCGATTAACCTTATGGAAGGTTACGGTAACGATAATCCCGGTGCAAAGAGCCAGGGTATGAAGCAGCTTATGGCCGGCGGTGGTGTAGCACTTATTGGTACAACCTTAGTGCCTTTACTTGCAGGCTTGTTCTAAGAGACAAGGAGGCGTAAATGGAGAGCTTACTCGAAGAGTTGATGGACTGGATCGAGGATTTGCTCATATCAGGAATAATGACTAATCTGACCAATGCTTTTGATGCCGTAAATCAGGAGGTTGGTCAGATAGCAACAGATGTAGGACAGACACCGGCGACCTTTTTGCCCGGTGTCTACAGCCTCATCAGAAATTTATCTGAATCTGTGATATTGCCGATAGCGGGAATTATCTTGACGTTTATTGCCTGTTATGAGCTGATACAGTTGGTCATTAGTCACAATAATTTAGCAAACTTTGAAACGTGGGTATTTTGGAAATGGATATTCAAAACCTTTGTGGCGGTATGCCTGATTTCCAATACCTTTGATATTACCATGGCGGTGTTTGATTTATCGCAGTGGGTAGTGCAACGAAGCGGAGGAATTATCCAAGGAAGCACGGCGATTGATGATAGTACGCTGGCAACCATGAGGCTGACACTTGCAACAAAAGAGGTAGGAGAGCTGCTTGGTATTTACCTACAGTCCTTTATCGTGCAGCTGGGGATTAAGATTTTAAGTATCGTCATTTTTGTTATTATCAATGGACGAATGATTGAGATTTATCTTATGACAAGTTTGGCACCTATTCCTTTTGCAACTTTCGGAAATAAGGAGCAGAGCATGATGGGGCAGAACTATTTGAGGTCCCTGTTTGCGTTAGGTTTCCAAGGGTTCCTGATTTTGGTCTGCGTAGGTATTTATGCAGTACTGATTACCGGAGTGGCATTTACCTCGGATATCGTAGGCTCCCTTTGGAGTGTTATGGGCTTCACGGTACTGCTTGCATTTACCCTGTTTAAAACAGGAGCACTGGCAAAATCAATCTTGCATGCACATTAGAAATGGAGGTTTAAAATGGCAGCATCCTATATATCGGTACCTCGTGATTTAACGAAGGTAAAGAGTAAAGTGATGTTCAATTTAACAAAGAGACAGCTGATTTGTTTTGGAGTGGCGGCACTGATTGGTGTACCCACATTTTTTTTGCTCAAAAGTATCGGAAGTACAAGCATGGCAACTATGGGAATGATGGTGGTTATGATGCCACTATTCTTCCTTGCCATGTATGAGAAGAACGGTCAGCCCCTCGAAGTTTTCTTGGGTCACTTTATAGAGGCGAATTTCACTCGCCCGAAGATTCGACCTTATCAGACGGATAATTATTACGCAGCACTTATGCGTGAAATACAGGC
>JAFUKS010000260.1 GCA_017473445.1 Lachnospiraceae bacterium | reverse complement strand
GTCCAATAACACTTCTCCATTGCCCTTTCTGAAATCGCAATTTCAAGTATGGAATCTCCGCAAAACACAATCTCAATATCTTCCGTTCTGGCGCAAAAGCAGGGGATATCAATGCAGTGTCCTACAATCCCGCGTATAGTCTCTTCAAAGGTAATGGGCTTACCGCAAGCCTCCAGAAGTTGTAGTACCTCTATATATGGTGTATTCACAAAATCAAACTCATGTTTCCCATCCAAACTGAAATTCACAATCCAGCTTCGGATTCCCTGATTGAAAAGACTGCCTTCGGTACCCTTTATCTTCTTTTTATTCCGTTTTCTATGAATTTGAGTAATAATCAGCAGATCTGAAGTATACTCTGCATAGGTTTCATCAAATGCACGTTCCGATTCCCAACATCCCCGGTAAAGGAACCGGTCATTATCCTCTGGAGACTTATCCGCTATCCATGCCTCCACGTCAATCCTACAACCACTGTCCACATAATCAGACAATGAGTCCATTTCCGTTTGGTCCAAACTATATGCTACTTTTAACCCAAGCATCCCTGTCTTTAATGCACTGCGCTTTATCTCATACCTTGTTTCCCCCTCCACATGCTGAATGGCTTTAAAATATGGGCTTTCAATTGTCAATGTTCCCCTATCAAAAGTAGTTATTTGCCCCTTTATCTCTTTCAAATAGTAATATGCATCTAAAATAGACTCACAAAGTTCAATCCTTTTCTTTTCTCCCTTTTCCAACTGTACCAGCTCAAATGTATGCTTCATACCATTCCCTCCTATCTATACCATGACTTTAGCATAGAAATATCCATTTTTCACTAAACCGCTGGTTCAATGATTCTCGGACACAAAAAGGGCGTTGTAGATATCTACAACGCCCTCAGCATTATTTCCGTTAGGAACCTAAAAGCACTTTCCTACTTATAGTTAACAATTTTGCCGAAGTCGGGCTTCAAGGAAGCACCGCCTACCAGACCTCCGTCAATATCGGGCTGAGCAAAAAGTTCAGGTGCACTGGATGCAGATACAGAGCCGCCGTACTGGATACGGATAGCCGCTGCAGTTGCATCATCATAAATCTCAGCGATGCAATCACGGATTGCCTTACATACCTCCTGTGCCTGCTCGGTGGTAGCTACCTTACCGGTTCCGATTGCCCAGATAGGCTCGTAAGCGATAACAGCGGTAGCAGCCTGTGCAGCAGTTACATTCAAGAATGCAATCTTAATCTGCTGACGGATAAAGTCGATGGTCACACCCTGCTCTCTCTGGGTGAGTGTCTCACCACAGCAGATAATGGGGGTAATACCATGCTCAAATGCCTTTAATACCTTCTTATTTACAGTCTCATCGGTCTCTGCAAAGTACTCTCTTCTCTCGGAATGTCCGATGATGACATACTTTACACCTGCATCGGTAAGCATTGCGGGAGAGATTTCACCGGTGTAAGCACCGCTCTCTTCGAAATACATATTCTCTGCACCGATATTGATATTGGTACCCTTAGCAGCTTCCATAGCAGGAATGATATCAATAGCAGGTACGCAGAATACTACATCCACTTCATCGTTCACTACCAGGGGCTTTAAGGTATTTACCAGTTCTACAGCCTGACTGGGGGTCATGTTCATCTTCCAGTTGCCGGCAATAATTTTCTTTCTAGCCATGATTAGTTCTCCTTTAGCGATTATCAGCTGCATCTACGCCGGGAAGTACCTTACCCTCTAAGAATTCCAGGGAAGCACCACCACCGGTAGAGATGTGGCTCATCTTATCTGCAAAGCCTAACTGGTTAACTGCTGCTGCGGAGTCACCACCACCGATAATGGTAGTTGCCTCAGTCTCAGACAGTGCCTTTGCTACTGCGATAGTACCTGCAGCCAGAGTAGGATTCTCAAATACACCCATAGGTCCGTTCCAAACAACGGTCTTTGCGGTCTTTACAGCCTCTGCAAACATAGCTGCAGACTTAGGTCCGATATCACAGCCCTCTCTGTCAGCAGGCATATTTGCTGCATCATATACTTCTACATCAACGGGAGCGTCAATAGGATTAGGGAAGGCAGTAATGGTAGCGGAGTCAACGGGAAGTAACAACTTCTTGCCCAGCTTCTCAGCCTTTGCCATCATTTCTTTACAGTAATCCAGCTTCTCATTGTCTACTAAGGAGTTACCGATTTCATAGCCCTGTGCCTTTAAGAAGGTATAGGCCATACCACCGCCGATAATCAGGGTATCGCACTTCTCTAACAGGTTGGAGATAACGTTCAGCTTATCTGCTACCTTAGCACCACCCAGGATTGCTACGAAAGGTCTTACGGGATTCTCTACTGCATTGCCCAGGAAATCGATTTCCTTCTGCATTAAGTAACCTACTACATTGGAGCCACCCTTCTCGGTGATGAACTTGGTCACACCTGCTACGGAAGCGTGTGCTCTATGGGAAGAACCAAATGCATCGCATACATAATCATCAGCCAGATCAGCCAGTTCCTTGCTGAACTCTTCGCCGTTCTTGGTCTCTTCCTTGCCACGGAAACGGGTATTCTGCAATAATACTACGTCTCCCTCCTTCATTGCTGCAACAGCTGCGGTAGCTGCTTCACCGGTTACGTTGTAATCTGCTACGAATACAACCTCCTGACCCAACTTCTCGGACAGTCTCTTAGCAACAGGTGCCAGGGACTCCTTCTCATTGGGGCCTTCCTTAACCTTACCCAAGTGGGAGCAAAGAATTACCTTTCCGCCATCGTTTAATAATTTCTTGATTGTAGGCAGTGCCGCTACAATACGGGTTTCGTCGGTGATTACACCATCCTTTAAAGGCACGTTGAAGTCGCATCTTACTAATACGCGTCTGCCCTTTGCATTAATGTCATCTACGGATTTCTTATTTAATCCCATAATCATGACCTCCATTTTCTTTGATAATGATTTACAAAAAGGGCCCGGTCCAAAGACCGGACCCTTATAGGTCTTAAAACTATTATAGCCCCTCGAAAATCTCCCTGCTATGCAGGAACGCAACTTCGTTGCTTATGATTTTCTCGTGGTCGTTCGGGTGAAAACAAATGTCTGCTACGCAGCCGCTTGTTTTTCTTCCTCACTATGCCAACTCAGCCAGATACTTGATAGTACGAACCATCTGAGAGGTGTAGCTGTTCTCGTTGTCATACCAGGAAACAACCTGAACCTGAGTATTGCCATCTTCCATAGGGATAACTATGGTCTGGGTTGCATCAAAGATGGAACCGAAGGTAGAACCTACGATATCGGAAGATACGATCTCATCGGTGTTGTAACCGAAGGACTCGGTAGCTGCTGCCTTCATAGCTGCATTGATTTCGTCCTTGGTAACTGCACCCTTAACAACTGCTACCAGAATGGTGGTAGAACCGGGAGGGGTAGGTACACGCTGTGCAGAACCGATCAGCTTGCCGTTCAGTTCAGGAATAACCAGACCGATTGCCTTTGCAGCACCGGTAGAGTTAGGAACGATATTTACAGCACCTGCACGTGCTCTTCTTAAGTCACCCTTTCTCTGAGGACCATCCAGGATCATCTGATCACCGGTGTAAGCATGAACAGTGGTCATGATACCGCTCATGATAGGTCTGCAATCGTTCAGAGCCTTAGCCATAGGTGCTAAGCAGTTGGTGGTACAAGAAGCTGCAGAGATTACATTGTCTGCAGGAGTTAAGGTATTGTGGTTTACATTGTATACGATGGTAGGAAGATCATTACCTGCAGGAGCAGAAATAACAACCTTACGAGCACCAGCGGTGATGTGTGCGGAAGCCTTGTCCTTAGAGGTATAGAAACCGGTACACTCAAGAACTACGTCAACCTTCAGCTCACCCCAAGGAAGCTTGCTAGCATCTGCCTCTTTGTAGATGGTGATGGTCTTACCGTTAACGGTGATGTTGTCATCGCCTGCCTCTACAGAATCAGCATACTTATACTTACCCTGAGAAGAATCATACTTTAACAGATGTGCCAACATAGAAGGGCTGGTTAAGTCGTTGATTGCTACTACTTCATATCCCTCTGCATCAAACATCTGTCTGAATGCTAAACGACCGATACGGCCGAAACCATTAATTGCTACTCTTACTGCCATTTTAGTATCCTCCTAAAATTTTAAAAAATTATATTTTTCTGACTCTCCGGTACTTCTTTACTGCGGCACCTCAGATTGTCAAAATTTTATCAGCAAAGATATTTTACCTAATTCCTGTCCATAATTCAAGATGTAAATCAAAAATAATTGGGAATTCTTTGTAAATTTTCAAAGGTTTGTACTTTTTATATGGAAAAACATTCAGATTCTGCTATACTATTGTTGGAAAAAACGAAAGTTATTTTCCCAAAACAATTTCAGAAAGGACATAACGCCTTGCAAATACATAATAATTCCGTCACATTGCCCCTTTGCGCAGATTTCCACATGCACAGTTCCCATTCCGGAGATTCCGATACTCCCATGGAAGAAATGATTCTTCAGGGAATTCGACAGGGACTGCAATATATGTGTTTTACGGAGCACAATGATTTTGATTTTCCTGACAGTGAGGAGGGACCCGGCAGCCAGTTTCTGCTGAATGTGGACTCCTATCTGTACGATTTACTAAAATACAAGGAAAAATATGCAGACCGCATCAATATCCTTTTTGGTGTCGAACTGGGCCTGCAGCCCTCCTGTCTGCGCCAGAATGCAGTACTGGCCAAATCCTATGACTTCGACTTTATTATCGGCTCCTCCCATATATGTAACGGCAGGGACCCTTACTATCCCGCTTTCTATGAAGGACGCAGTGAGGAAGCAGCCTATCGTGAATATTTTGAATCCATATTGGAGAATATCAAAAAATTCTCAAATTTCGATGTGTATGGACATCTGGACTATGTAGTACGCTACGGCCCCAACCGGGACACCTACTATAGTTATGACAAATACCGGGATATTTTG